>JASHXK010000483.1 GCA_030043575.1 Terriglobales bacterium | reverse complement strand
CGAGGCCTTGCGCTCCGAGTTCGCGATACAGCGCGTCCAGAACGCGGAAAGATCCGCTAGCCGAGCAGCTGGTGACCCCTTCTGGTTTTTCCTGCGTACAAACGATGGCGTGATAGCGGAAGGGTTCCACAAAGGCCTCCAAGAACGTTGTCGGTTGTCAGTTGCCGGTTGTCAGTAACCAGTTTCGAGTTTGAGATTCGAGTTCGACGATGACTACATTTCATCATCGTCCGGGACGTCACGGATGAGAAGTGTGAATCTCACAGGAAGATGTGACGCGGGTGCCAGCTATCAGCCATCAGCTGTCAGCCGTCAGCTATCCATTGTTGGCCATCAGAGATCTATTCCCGTCGCCGAGTTGAAATCTCGATGAATTGATGGGGCCACGTAACATGAGAGATGTTCTCTAACGATGTCGTAAGATCGGCTTCGTTTCGAACGCGAAATGCGGACTAACTAGCCACTGAACACTGGCCACTAGCCACTGATTTTCCCTAGATATTCACAGGCGCAGGTGCCGATATGGTCAATAATGGTGCTTGACAGTCGACGCAAGTGCACTATGATGTTTGAAACATTTTGTGGTGGATTTGTTTTGGATGGCGACGATGCAGCAGACGTTCACATCCAGGGAAGTGATGGCGCTCACCGGCATCAGCGCGCGCCAGCTGCAATGGTGGGACGAGCGAAGCATCGTGGTTCCAGCCCGCGAGGGGCACAAGCGCATCTACTCGATCGATGATGTAGCCGAAGTGGCCGTGATCTGCGAACTGCGCGATCGCGGCTTTTCCCTGCAAAAGATACGGCGCGTCGTCCGCTTCCTGCAAAAGGAGCTGGGCAAGCGGCTGGTGGAGACGGTTCGGGGCGCCTCGGAATACCATCTGCTGACCGACGGCCGGCACATTTTCCTGGAGGATTCTGCCCGCGGCGTGGTTGACCTGCTGAAAAACGCGCGTCAGCCGATGTTATCGGTGTGCCTGAGTGACACGATCCAGCGAGTGCTCGACCCGATTGAAGGCGGCAAGAGCGCGCGCCCGAGGACTGGAACTGCGGCGAAGATTGCCAGGAGCAGTGCGCAGCGAAGAGCGCCAAGTCGCGCCGAGCTGCGGGGAGCGGGTAAGCGAAGTGGTTCGGTTCGTCATCTTATCGAACGGCGCAGCAAGGCTTCTTAAACGGTCCTAAGCTGCCAATCGCGAGTGCGTCTGGCGACTGGGAAGGTCCTTTAAAGGAGGGCACATGATCGGAGAACTCAGCGTGTTGGGCGAGTGGATCCCCGAACAGATGGAGCCTGGAACCATTTTTGTGCTGGAGAATGCCGGCGAGGTGGGCGAGCGCGATGACCCCTATTGGGCGGTGCTGTCGTGCCCATCGTGCGGGCAACTGGGACTGATTACCCGTAAGCAGGTGGGAGGGTTGATACCCGTGATCTGCGGATCGGAGAGGTGCTCGGCGCAGTTCTTCATTCGCGATGAGCAGATCATGCCGCGGAAGCCGAACTAGAAGCGGCTGTCGGCTATCGGCCGTCGGTTACGGCGAAGAGATGAGAAGGCGCAGCTTTGGCTGCGCCTTTGTTGTTGGCGAATTTGTCGAGGTCCCACTCATTCGAAAAGAGCGAATGAGTGGGGCACCCAGGATCTTGTACCTGCATTGTTGTTAGTGGCACAGAGTGCCGTTCACGTAAAACGTCGTGGGATTGTTGTTGGTGCCGCTGTAATTGGCGTTGAAGCCGATGCCGTTCAGCGTGTCGCCGGCGCCGATGGTGCCGTTCCACGACGCGTTGGTTAATGCGACGTTCTGGCCCGTCTGCGTGTAAGTCGAATTCCACGCGTCATAGATTTGCTGATTGCCGGACCAGGTCCAGGTCAGCGTCCAGCCATTGATCGGCTGCGTGCCGGTGTTCTGGATGGAGACTGCGCCGGTAAAGCCGGTTCCCCAATCATCCTGATCGACGTAAGTGATATGGCAACCGAGCCCGCCGCCGCCCGACTGCGTGGTGGCGTGGGCGATGTTGGAGTTGCCGGAGATGCCAGCGGAATCGGCTGCCTGGACGATATAGAAGTACGTCGTCGACGGCGGCAGGCCAGTGTTGGAATAGTTGGTTGCGGCCAGGCCGTGTGCGATCAGATTCGTCGGCCCGGGTTTGAACACAGGTTGCTGGCTGCGGTAGAGGTTGTAGGTGATGTTGCAGTACGGAGGCGGCGTGACCGCATTCCAGGTCAGGTTAATCTGGCTGGAGGAGACCGCAGTCGCGACCAGATCTGTGGGCGCGGGTGGAGCACTGGTGCAATTGCCACCACCTCCGCCGGTGAACTGGATGCTGGCCAGCAGGCTCTGCTTCAGCGAGCTGACCGGCGTGGAGTCGTAGTTGCTGTCGAGCAGCGCGTAGCTGTCCTCGCCGTTCAGCGCCCAATACGTCCAGTCGAGCTGCGGGTTGTTCTGCATGAACTCGATGATGCTCTGGAACCACTGACCCTGCGAGCCGGGAACGTTGCTCTCGATGTCGCTGGAGTTGTTGGTGGTGCCGAACTCGCCGACCCAAACGGGCGCGATGTCATTCAGGCTCAGATAAGCCCAGAAGCCGGTCCACACGCCAACAAGGCTCTGGTAGGTGGTGTTGTTGTTGAACCAGGACTGCTGGTAGAGATTTGGGCCGTAGTCGTGGGCGGAGTACACCAGCTGATTCGTGACATTGAGTACCACAGGGTAGGACTGCGCGCCGGCGAGATTGCCGCCCCACCAGTCGCAGTTGTTGTTGTAGCAGTCGGTACCTTCGACGAAGATCAGGAGGCTGGGATTGACCGCTTGCACGGCATTGCCCCCACGCTCGGCCGCCAGCCGCCAGTCGTACTGCAACTGGCCGCAGCCCCAGCAGGAACCCCCGCTCTCGGCGTTGTGCGGCTCGTTACGCATGTCGAAGCCGATGACGGTGTTGTTGTCGAGGTAGCGGTTGGCCAGCGTCACCCAATCGTTGATCCAGGCGCTCTCCGGGTACTGCGAGGTGTACCAGAGGCCGTTGCTCTCGGCGCCATTGCCGGCTTCGGAGCGATGGTTGTCGAGAATGATGTGCAGACCGATCTGGCCGGCGTAAGCGACAATCTTGTCGAGAATCTGCAGCGAGTTCAGACCTTCGAGGTCGGTATTGATGGGACCGCTGGCGTTGTAGTAACTGATGTCGGTGGGAATGATAGGCGTTTCCACCACCTGATTCGACATCGGCATGCGAATGACGTTGTAGCCGTTGCTCTGGATGGCATTCAGGATGTAGTGATAATCCTGCGCCCAGAGGCCGTGGACAACTTCGTCGGTGGTTTCGAAGCCATACCAGTTGACGCCCGACATGCGAACCACATGGCCGCTGGCATCGAGAATCTGATTTCCGCTGGTGTGCCAGTAGCCGGTCTGCGCCAAGGCGGAGCCGGAGAGAACTCCCACAACAACCAGCCAAACTGCCCATCCCGTGCGGCGGGACAGCCGGCGCGAAGTGCATAGCTGCATAATCGATCTCCTTTGGTGTCGATGGGCCAATGGTGCTGGGTAGCGGGTCAGTTTGAATTCGGATCTCGCCAGGGCGTACGACGCCGAGCAAGCTTCTTTTGCGAAGCGAGGGATCTGGGCGCGCCGATCCGTGCCGGCGCGCGAAAGGCGCATCCCTGTTCGCCGAATTCAAACTGACCCGCTCCCCCTTGCTGCGAGCAGACAGACGTCGAGCGGCTGACGGCTCGTCAGTGCACCTGTACTTCGAGGGTCGTTGGGGAGTTCTAACGCGAGGCGCTGGAGTAAGAGAGTATCACGAGGCGGGAACGGCAGGTGAGACTGGTTAAGAATTTAATCTGGCAGCCTGCGTTGGCCGGAAGTGGCACGATAACCTCAGCGGCTGAAGCCCATAGTCGGATAGGGTTCTAGCAGCACGCCTGGAGGCGTGCTCCACCCGTCTGTACTTTATGAGTAATACTTTCAAGGCAACGGCGGTTTTGGCGCTGATCTGATTCTGCGTTCCGCGGAATTAGATCAGCGCCGCTGTTTTACGTATAGCGCCCCGCATGTAACAATGCTGGTTATGCTCAAATCACTTTCTCTAGCAGTATCTCTACTGGCGGCTGGCGTTCTGGCAGGAAGCGCGATGGCCCAGCAGCCGGCCACGCCACAATCTTCTGCGCCGGCAAAGAGCGCTCCGTCCGCGCAATCACAAACCGCACCTGCCGCCGCCAGCCCTAACATTCCAGGCTTGCCTACCGAGAAGGACAAGATCAGCTACGCCATTGGCATGAACATTGGCACAGGCATGCACAAGGACAATCTCGACATCGATCCCGACGTGTTGCTGCACGGACTAAAGGACGCGCTTTCCGGCGGCAAAACGCTGATGACCGACGAACAGGCGCGGGCGGAGATAACCGAACTGCGGACGCAGATGATGGCGAAGATGCAAGCCAAGCAGCAACAAGAAGCGGAAGACAACAAGAAACAGGGCGATGCCTTCCTGGCCGCGAACAAGAGCAAGCCGGGCGTGGTTGCGCTGCCTAGCGGACTGCAATACAAGATTCTGACCGCAGGCACGGGACCGAAGCCGACGGCGAGCGACTCGGTGAAGTGCAATTACAAAGGCACCCTGATCAACGGCACGGAATTTGATGCCTCAGAGAAGCATGGCGGACCGGCAACATTCCCTGTCAATGGCGTGATCAAAGGCTGGACTGAAGCCCTGCAACTGATGCCGGTAGGATCGAAGTGGCAGCTGTTTGTTCCCTCCGATCTGGCCTACGGCGCACGTGGAGCGGGCGGCGATATCGGGCCGAACGAGACGCTGATCTTCGAAGTGGAGCTGCTATCGATTGAGCAGCCGAAGCCAGCGAGTGAAGCACCGGCGAAGTAGTTGACCACTATGTAGTGAAGAAGGCGCCGCGCGGCGGTATAGGAGTGGTGCATAAACTGTTTCGGTGAATGCAAGTTCGACTTCGCCCAATTGGAATGGCTCTCATTTGACTGCTACGGCACGCTGATCAACTGGGAACAAGGCATACTTGGCTACTTGCGTCCGCTCCTACAACGTAGGAGTTGCAAAATCAGCGACGACGAGCTTCTCAACCTCTACTCCGAGTTCGAGCCCCGCGAACAGGCCGGGCAGTATCGGCTGTATCGCGAGGTTCTGGAGAGCGTAATACGGGATTTTGCGCGCGAGTTGCACTTCGACGTAAGCGAAGCGGAGGCTTCCGGACTGGCCGAGTCTATCCACAATTGGCAGCCCTTCGCCGACACCGTTGCGGGATTGCGCCGCCTGCATTCGCGCTACAAGCTGGCCATCCTCTCGAACATCGATGACGACCTCTTTGCGTGGTCGGCGGCCAAGCTGGAAGTTCCTTTCGATTGCGTCGTCACAGCGCAGCAGGCGCGCAGCTACAAACCCTCGCTGCGGAATTTCGAGACGCTGCTGGAGCGGATTGCGGTGCCACGCGAGCATCTGCTGCATGTCGCTGAGAGCCTGTACCACGATGTGGCACCTGCGCGTTCGCTGGGAATTGCGACGGTGTGGGTAAATCGCAGACAAGGGAGGCAGGCGGCGGCCACGAAGTTCGTCGAAGCATGTCCGGATGTCGAAGTGGCGACGATCTCGGCGCTGGCGGACGCGGCGGGAATCGGCCCAGGTTAGCGCAAAAGCAGCGCGAACCTGGGGCACAACCTTGATCGCTTATTTTTTCCGCGCAGGCTTGGCGGATTTCTTGGCGGGCTTTGCGGGACTCTTCGGTTTTGCTGCCGGCTTTGCGGCGGATTTCTTAGTCGGAGCCGGCAGCTCTTCAACTGCTTCCTCGCTGGCACGGCGCTCCAGCGCTTTGGTCACGACGTAGGCCATCTCGGCAATCGGCGCGGGCTTGCCCGTCCAGATCTCAAACTGTCGAGCGCCCTGCTGGACGAACATCTCCAGCCCGGGAATCACCTGCAGGTTCTTGGCGCGTGCCATCTTGCTCAGCTTCGTTTCGGCCGGCGTGTAAACCAAATCGAAGACGTACTTGGTGTTTAGCTCTTTGTCTTCCAGCGGCGACTGCTTGCTGCCGTTCATGCCGACTGGCGTCGCGTTGATCATGATGTCGAACTGCTGCTTGGCGACCTCGGCGCGCTTCATGTACTTCGTCTTCGACTGGCGCGCCAGCGTCTGACCCTTTTCCGGCGTGCGGTTGGTGATGAAGACCTCCGCGCCCTTGGCCTTCAGACCGAAGGCCGCCGCCCGCGCCGCTCCGCCGGCTCCGACGATCAGTACCCGGGTACCGGCCAGCGTCATACGCTGCTCCAGGGGAACCACGATTCCGGCCACGTCGGTGTTGAAGCCATAAAGCTTGCCATCCGCTGCGCGAACCACGGTGTTGCACGCGCCGATCTGCTTGGTGATCGGATCGGAATTCTCCAGTTCGTCCAGAATCTCCTGCTTGTACGGCATGGTCACGCTCAGGCCGCGGATGGGAATGTCCCGCACACAGCCCAGCAGATCCTTCAGGCTCTTCGCATGCAGCGCCAGGTATACCGCATTTACCGTCTCACGGCGGAAGGCGGCGTTCATCATGACGGGAGACAGCGAATGCGAGATGGGATCTCCCACTACGCCATAGACTTGCGTGGCCTGATCGACCATCTCAATGCGATAGATGTCACGCAGTTCGCTGGCCGTAACCTGTCCTGGAGCGGTCTCCTCGCCCTTGCTGGCTGCGCCGAAGGTAAACACGCTGCCGGCGCGCACCGCCAGAGCCCGGCTGATGATGCCCGGTTCGCCCATGCACACGCCCACCATCTCGTGCTTGGCGGACGTCTTCTCCAGGAACTTCATCATCACCACGTTGTCGTAGAGATTGGTCGCCGTCGAAACCAGCTTGTAGAAGTCGGCCGGATACTGACTCATCTCCGCGAACTGTTCCTCTAACTTCTTGGTGGATTTGAAGTTGTGATGCGAGAGAATCAGCCCGACCCGGTCGTACAGGTCGCGAAGCTCGTCCGCTTTCAGGCTGTCCGCGCTTTGCAGCTCCAAGTCAACCAGGGGAAAGCCGGCATCCGCAGCCTTGCGCAGAATCGCCAGCTCGTTAGCGAGCGAACCCCTGAATTTGCCACCGTTTACCGCCCGCCGGCAGGTCGCGATGAAGGTCGCCTCCGGGTGCAACTCAAGAAAAATTTTGAGCTTCGCCAGGGCGGCCAAGGGCTGCGACAGATAGTCTAACCTGAACTCCAGGAATGGGTTATCGCGCACCAAAGATTCGGCGCGCTCGATCATGTCGGCGGGATCGGAGCCAATCACCGCTACACAAAGGCGCGGCAGATGAAAGCGGCGGATCCGGGATGCGTAAGTGCTTGAAGACTCGCGCATGTAGCTGCCCGATGGTAACGATGCACAAAGAAAGTTGCAACACCCTTCTTACAGAAATTTGAAAGCGCGGCACCGAAAGTTCATAG
>JASHXK010000482.1 GCA_030043575.1 Terriglobales bacterium | reverse complement strand
CTGGAGCGGGAGACGGGAATCGAACCCGCGACCAACAGCTTGGAAGGCTGTGACTCTACCACTGAGTTACTCCCGCCTAACTCCCAATCACAAACCTAATGATCGTCGTGGTGCTCGCGCTGCTCGTTTTCCAGCTTCTTGCTCCACGACCAAGTTCTGATCGCGAACATTGCGAGAATTGCCAGCGTCGCGAACTTGAACTTCGGATCGCTGAGCGTCGTCCAGGCCAAGGCCGCCAACACTGCATATGCGCCCATCGCGACCAAGAACTTATTCATCACTGCTGCCCCTGAAGGGGCTTCAACTTCTTAATGCAAGCTTTCTCAGCACTGAACTGCCCCAAGCCACGCAAAGACGGCGCGGATCGGAGACCTCGTTTCGCGCTGGGCTATCTGCTTCCGTCCCGCCGGCGGGAGTCGGATCCTTCGCGCTCGATCAACGTCACTCGATTCCCATCAATCCGAGTAACGAATATGCGGTTGCACATCGGATCGCTCAACTGGTCATCGAGCCGACCACGTCGTTCGAGTCATCAATTCGACCCGGCAAGAAGCTGGTGCACAGGGGAGGATTCGAACCTCCGTAGCTCGCAAGGAGCGGCAGATTTACAGTCTGCTGCCATTAACCACTCGGCCACCTGTGCCCATTTCGACCGAGCACTCCCTCGCAACTCGCTTGAGAGCCCGATTGCCGAGGCCTGGAATCGCCAGTTCGTACTATCAAAGAACTCACCACGCCAAACCCGCAACTCCGGCAAAACTCGGCAACAGCCGCGCGCTCGAACTTCCGCGCGTCTTACGAATGGGAAGCTGCTGCTGGATTCAGTTCTCCGGGAGAGCTGCGCGTCTCGTTTGGCTTGCTCCTGCTACGCCTCGCGGCGCGCTCAAGGTTTCCGATTCTGGAGCTGGCGAAGGGACTTGAACCCCCGACCCTCTGATTACAAATCAGATGCTCTACCAGCTGAGCTACGCCAGCCTGCGTGATCCGACACGTATGCGCCGAACCAGCATGATTCTTCCCTGCCAGCCGGGACAAACATTGAGGTTAACACAACGGCAGGCTACGTGCAAACGGCTTGCCGACTAGTTTCAACAATTTCCACGGGACGACCATCTGGAAAACGCGCTGACTCAGCCCGCGCCCGGCTTAGAACAGAAGCAGGTGCTTCTTCTTCTTTTTCTTAGACGAGCTCTCTGTGTTTGAGTCAGCAGGAGGAGCCTGTTGCTGCGCGGAACTGCTGGATGCGCTGGTCGAACCGTTGCCGGCCGGCGGATTCGTGTTCGCCGGCGCGTTGGCCAGATCATTGACCTGCGTAGGAGGCGGCACGGGAGCCGGACCGTTCGGAGCAGCAGGCGCTGGAGTCAGGTCATTCTTCATGTCTGTGCCAGCGGGCGCAGCAGCAGGCGCTGTTCCATTCGCGCTGTCACCGGCTGCCGTCGCATCTGCGGCCGGAGCCGCGCTGGTATCTGGAGTTGTATCCGAATGCGGAACAGGAGCGTTGGCTGCCGGCATCGCGCCGGGGCTTACTTTTTCAACCGTCACGCTGTTACCGCCACTGGGGCCAGCCAAAACGCTGGTGACGCTGGCGTTCGCCGCACGCACCATATCGGGAGCGCTGGCTTGTTTGGGATCCACCAGAGTGGGCTCGCCTACCTTTGTCGCTTCGGAGATGTCAGGTCCACGATGGAAGTTCTCCATGACCTTGCCAATGTGACCCAGAGAACCGCGGCTGGCGATTTCGGCCTTGTCCTCCGCGATGGCCTCCGGCGTGGCCTTGGGAATCGGCTGCTTCATGGCTTCCAGACGCTTGCGGGCATCTTTAGCGCTAACTTCTAACGGGTAGCGGGTAAGAATGCGGTCATAGGCTTCGACCGCGCCTTCTGTGTAACGCTTGATGAGGGTTCCTTTGGCCGACTCGGGGACCTTTGACCGGCGGATGACCTCGATCTCTTTCTCGTAAGCCTGGCCCAATTCGTACAAAGCTTCATCCGCGCCGCTATAAAGCGGATATGTATCGGTGACAGACTTCATCCGGGCAATCGCCGCAGGATAGTCCTCGCGCAAGTAATAGAAGTGCCCAATCAGATATTCCCGGCGCGCCAAAACTTCCTGCACCTCGAGCAGACGCTCCTTCGCCTGTGGGACTAAGGGGCTGTCGGGGAATTGCAGAATCATCTGGCGATACTCTTCCTCGGCACGGCGGGCATGAGTGGGATCGCGGTCAGCCTTCTCCATCTCACTGAAATGGATGTTGGCGATCTTCATCTGTGCTTCCGCGGCCTCAGGCATGTTGGGGAAGAAGGTGATGAAGTCCTTGTACTCGCTCTCGGCCTGGGCCATAGCGGCTGCGCCGCCTTCCTGGTACCAGGAATCCCCAATTGCCAGCTTCGCGCGCGCGATGTATTCCGAGTCGGGATAGGTATTAATCAGGGTCTGCAGGCTGAGACGGGCAACGTCATACTTCCCGTGCTTCATGGCATCTTCGGCGCGATCAAAAAGCACCTTGTCCGGCTGCTTGGAATCGACATTTGCGATTGGATTCTGGGTCTTCCTGCTCTTCTTCTTCGCTTTCTTATTGCTGGACTGCGACGATATGGTGGTCGTGGTCGTGGTGGTCTGGCCCGTCCCGGTCGCATTGGGGCTTGTCGTTGTTGTAGTTTGAGTCTGAACGCCGGACGAATTCTGGGCGACCGAGCACAATGATGCCGACAAGAATCCAGCGATAACGGTTATAGATACGCGACGAAACATCCTACCCACCTTTGGCAATCCTACGTAGCGGGCAGACCGCTTGCAACCGTCCGCCCGGCAGTTGATCACGCGAATCACGCACGCTGCAACATCGCTTCCTGCGCCGCCCTCAGCAACCCTTCCACCCTGCTCGCCGGATCGCCTTTTCCAAAGATATGGCTGCCGGCAACGAAAATCTCGGTTCCAACACGGGCGGCGGCGCCAATGGTCTCCAGGTCAATGCCGCCGTCAATCTCAATACGAAAGTCGACGCCCTTGGCATTGCGCATGGTCGCCAGTTTGCGAATCTTTTCCAGCGTACTCGCGATAAATGTCTGACCGCCAAAACCTGGGTTGACCGACATCACAAGCACATGGTCCACAATGTCCAGAACCTCGCCGAGCGTCTGAACCGGAGTGGCGGGATTGAGGGCCACACCGGGCCGCATGCCATGGCTACGAATCAGCTCCAGGCTGCGGTTGAGATGAACGCAGGCCTCCTGATGAACGGTGACCCAATTCGCGCCGGCGTCGGCGAACGCGGGTATGTACGCGTCGGGATTTTCGATCATCAGGTGACAGTCGAGGGGAACATCCACCGCTTTGCGCAAGCAGGCGACCACCGGCGGGCCGATCGTGATGTTAGGCACAAAATGACCATCCATCACGTCGACGTGCAGCAGAGTCGCGCCACCTCGCAACGCCGCGTTAGCATCTTCCGCCAGGCGAGCGAAATCAGCGGACAAAATGGAAGGCGCTATCTCAATCACAACGAGCTTCTCTCGCGGCGTATTTCATTGAAATTTTAACACGTTGCCAG
>JASHXK010000481.1 GCA_030043575.1 Terriglobales bacterium | reverse complement strand
CACACCCCGGAAAGGGTGAAGGCGAGAATCACGGCGTAGGTGGTTCCGATGACGGCCACCACCGCGCCGGTAAAGTCGTTCGACTCCTTGCGGTCATTGTGCGGCCAGATGCGGGTGACCGCGAACAGAAACAGCAGCGCGGCGCCGGCACAGGCAAGGATGATCAGTACGTTGCTCAGCATCGATTCACAGGCGAGTTGCGGTTCCGTCGTGAATCCATCCCGACGGGCGAATCCAGACGGAACCTCCTTGATTTGGTTGCAAAGCGGCAACGATTATACGACGCCGAGGATCGCCATCCTGCACCCCATGCCGCTGACAATCAAAATCTCGCGTTGGCTCAATGCGCGGGCGAATCTCGCCGGTTAGAATGCTCAGAACATCTAAGTTGTTCTCGCACCAGTGTTCATGATTTTGGGTTCGCGGCCTTGAGCGTAATGAAAGGAGACCCTGATGTCCTTACAACATGTGCATGTTCTGGTCGAACTCACGATTCACGACGGGAAGTTCAATGCCTTCGAGGCAATCGCCAGACAGATGACTGCGGATACTCTGAAGGAAGCAGGCACTATCGGCTATGAGTGGCATCTAAGCCCGGATCGCAGGCGTTGCCGGATCCTGGAAACCTACGCCGATGCCGATGCTCTGCTGGCGCACTTCAAAGGTCCCGTGGTGCAACAACTCGTCCCCAAGGCATTGGAGTCGGCGACCGTGGATCGTTCCGAGGTCTACGGAGATCCGGGAAGCGAGGCGCGGGAGATGCTATCGGGGTTCGGTGCAGGAATCTTCGACCGCTGGCAGGGATTCCATCGCTGACCTCGCGATGTACTGCCGCGTGCGCAATCGGCCTTGGTAACGTCGATTCGGAACGCGAACTCAGCTCTGCTGCTGTTTGCCTTCCTCCAACCGCAGAACCTCCGAGTTGACCTGATCCATCACCTCGCGCTTCATACGCTGAAATTGCGCCAGATATTTTCCCACCTGCGCGGCGATCTGCGGCAGCTTCTTCGGCCCAAGAACGATCATCGCCAGCAGCAATATGAATAGTATGTCCGGCATGCGCTACGCTCCGGTTGCGGTCGGAGTCTTCGCCGGCGAATCGGTGGCGGACAATTTCTGTTGCTGCTCCACAGGCGCCGCATCTTTCTCGCGCATCGAGTCTTTGAAGCTGCGAATGCCATCGCCCAGGCCCTTGCCAAGCTCGGGCAGTTTCCTTGGCCCAAAGACCAGCAGAGCGATGAACAGCACAACCAGCAAATGCATGGGCTGAAACAATCCTTCAAACATAGAAGCTCCTTTAGGTATGGAATGACTTCGGCGACGGACAGAATCATGGGATGGCTGGTTATCCATCGTGATCCTGTCCATCGCGGTTGAAGCGGCAACCCAGCTGACTCGAGCTGCCGCTTGTGCCCCCGAGCGTTCACACCTGGCGAGTGGCCGCATCGGCCGCGACCGCCAGCTGGTTGAGGAGCGTAAAGAACTCCTGTGACTGCCCGGTGAAGAGTCCCATTGCGATGAAGCCATTTGCTGCCGCGACCGCGCCGGCAAACTTATCGCTGCTGGGACGAATGACCGCGCAGTGCGGCAGATTCGCGTCGATGAATTCCGTCGGCACCGGGAAGATCAGGCTGGGCTGAATCAGCGGATTCAGCGGGTTGAAGAAGTTGGGAAACGACAGCTTGGTGATCGGGTCGGTAAACGGCGCAACCGGAGCCTGCACCCCATTGCCGGCGAAATCAACCCACTCCAGGAAGTGCGCAACCTCGTCGCCTCCGATGCCCAGCGTGATCTTCAGCACCTCCAGACTGCTGACCTTCTGGCTCAGCGCCGCGTAGAGGCTCGAGCCGCCCTGCTCGATGGTGCCGAAGTGAAACGCCGCAACATTGGCGATCGCCTGAATGTGCACGTTGCCGGGAATGCTGGTGGCATTCTGGAACGGCGGGCCGTCGAAGTCGGCGTTGGTGCGGGGAATGGCGTACACGTCGTCCAGCGTGAGCGCCTGCGGGAATGTCGCGCCGAAATCGGGATTGGTCGTGCTGCGATAACGAACGTACCAGCTCGTGTCCACGTTGAGCTGCATCAGGTTGGTGAGCCGTCCGACATTCGCAGCCTGCCCGGCTTTGCTGCCCTGCAGCGTGCGGAACTGGTCGAGATTCACCGGGTCGGCGCCCTTTGACTCCAGATACGCGTTCAGGAAGGTCGCGTGGCTCACTTCATCCAGCGTATTGCTGGCGATATACTGCGGGCCGTCGGGATCAAGATTCGAGAGCGCGATCTGATAGTTGTTCAGCGGCTGATTGGGGTCTACCTCAATGGGAGGATTGTTGCCAATGCCGCCCAGTTCCGCATATTGCTGCCAAAGATCGCTCTCGATCAACTCGGCAGCGGCCAGGAATTGGAGAATGGCGATGTCGCCCTTGTTGAGGCTGGTGGTTGGGGTGGATTCCTGAGCCAGAGCGCTCAGGCCATGACTCAGAAGTCCTGCACCTACGGTCGCGGCGCCCGCCGCCATCGCTCCTTTTTTGATAAATGACCGGCGATCGACTGGCCGTTCCAGAATGTTTTGCGTGTCCTTCATAGCATTCCTCTCTCTAGTTCACAGCGCTGATTGGCTGGACTGTGAACCCAGAGTAGGAGCGCCAGGGAAGACGCATGTCATCAAGATGTCGAGTAAGTGTGATCTATTTGTGAATTCGCTGGTCCGTCGTAGGTGGGGATTTTGCTCCGACTCCCTTAATGTGCTCTGCCCATTCCTTCCGGAGCCATCTGCGCAGTGTTGACCTGCGTTTCTACCAGCTTCTCCAGCTTAGAGAGCCGCTCCTGCAAGTTTGCGTTCTGCAACTGCAATTGCTGACGCAAGCTCTCGATCTCTCGCTGCTGTGCTTTGATCTGCTCAGCTTCCGCCTGGGCGCGGCGATACTGCTTCTGCACCTCGTTCAGCAGCATCGTACTCAGATATTGGTAGCGCACGGAATACGGTTGACCGTCCTTGTCATTGGCGACGAGTTCGGGGTAAACCTTCGCGACTTCCTCGGCAATCAATCCGTACTGCAGCGTGCGCTCGTCATTGGCGTAATCAGGCTTGTAGAAGAACGTCACCGGCCGCAGCTTCATCAGCGCGTCGGTTGATTCGCCCATATCTTGCACTTGTTCCTTGAAGCGCAGCGAGGAAGTGGCAGCTCCCAACTGTCCGTTGGAGTTGATCTGCACCGGAACGCCGCTGACATTGACACCATAGATGCCGGCGACATAAGTCGCAGTCTGCGGTCCATAGCCTTGCCCGTTGTCGCCGCCGATTCGGATGGTGCTGCTTTCCGTACATGGAGAAGCGCAGCCCAGATTCCCAAGGTAGATGTCATTGTTCCCCGCTGTACTGTTGGCGCCGGCGTAGTAACCAAGGACAGTGTTGTCGTTTCCGGTCACGTTGAGTGCACCGGCACCGACTCCGTAATAGCTGTTTTGTCCTCCGGTAGTGTTAGAGTATCCGGCACCCAGGCCAGTGAAGGTGTTGTTTCCCCCCGTGCTAGTGGTGTACCCAGCGGCAGTACCGAGGTAGGTGTTGGCGTATCCGGTTGTGTCGGCGTAGCCGGCCTCATACCCGGTGAAGGTATTACTCGATCCAGTGTTGTTAGGACCGGCATCGAAGCCGGTGAAGGTGTTGCTATTTCCGGTTATGTTGTAACGCCCGGCATTGAAACCCACAAAGGTATTGGCGTATCCCGTGGTATTGTTGGCGCCGGAATTGTATCCGGTAAAGGTGTTGTCGTTGCCGGTGGTGTTGCTTTGTCCGGCGTTGGCGCCGGTAAACGTATTCCAGACTCCCTGCCCGGCTACGTCATGGCTGCCGGCGCCAATCCCAAGGAACAGGTTCTGATCGGCAGCACTTCCAATCGCAAGCACGTTATGTCCGCCGATTTCATAATTGTCGGCGTTCAGGCCGCCGTTGACGTCGAGCGTCGCGACCGGTGACGTGGTTCCGACTCCGACAAATCCATTCGTCTGATAAATGATGGAGCTCAGCAGGTAATCAGGCTTGGCCCAGATGGGAATGTAATTCGTCATCCCATCCCCACCAATAATCGGACCGGGCGGTTGCGTGACAACGTTTTGTTGTTTTGAGTTGGCCGATGCGGTGGTACTGGTCTGCTGGGCGGTGGCGACCGGCACGAGGGTAGCGATTGTCAAAACTGCTGCGATACGGATTGGGCGCATATCGTACTCCTTTAACTGGGGCAAGAGTTGTCGAGTGGAATCGAACCGAAGGCCTCGCGGTTTGGAATTGTGTCCGCGGACTACCGCGTTGTCAATTCTTAATCGGCTGCCTCCCACGACAGCACGATGCCGCGGTTTGACACCTTTTCTCGCGCCGACCTATACTCCGCTGCAAATCTCGTTTCGGGAGTGTGTCATGTCGAAACGTACTCCAGCCAATTTCCTTCCTGCTCTATTGACTTTCACCCTTATCGCGACGGCAGCGCTCGGTCAGGGGCCAACGCTCACGCCGCAGAACAGCAACACCAGCCAGCTTCTGATCGCGGTCAGCCCGGTCGACGAGAACGTTGTCTGGGCCGTCGGAACCAGCAGCGTCTTCGTCGTCACCACCGACGGCGGCAACACCTGGCGGACCGGCGTCGTCCCAACCCAGAACTCCGCGGACGTGGAGCTGCGCGACGTGCAGGCCGTGAGCGATCAGGTAGCGTACGTGCTCGCCATCGGCAATTACCCGCAGGACTTTTCGATTTACAAGACCGAAGACGGTGGCGCGACCTGGACGCTGCAGTTCCAGAATCAGCTCGCCGGCGCCTTCTACGACTGCTTCGCTTTCTGGACTGCGACCAACGGCATTGCGCACAGCGATTCGGTCAATGGCGTCTTCCCTGACCTGATCACCACCGACGGCATGAACTGGGTCAGCATCGCCAACAACATGCCGCCGGCTTTGCCGGGTGAAGCTTCCTTTGCCGCCAGCGGAACCTGCGTGGCTACCCAGGGATCGGGGAACGCCTGGATCGCGACCGGCGGCTCCGACATCGCGAGGATTCTGGCCACCACCGACGGCGGCAACACCTGGGCTGCCTACGACACGCCGCTGCACAGCTCGCCCACTGCGGGCGGATTCAGTGTGGCATTTCGAGACGCCAGCAACGGCTTCCTCGGCGGCGGCGATCTGGGGCCTGCAGATTTCCTGAACGCGGCGCAGACCGCGATCTCGCATGACGGCGGCCAGACCTGGCAGCTCACCAATCATCCCCCGCTGAACTACGCCATCTTCTGCATCTCGTATTTGAGTAATACGACCGGCCTCGGCGGCGGCGATCGGAAGCGCGGTACCCGCCAGAAGTCCCCCACCGATTACACGCGCTACATTGTTGCCACGGCGGATATCGGAGGTGCGGCCTGGAGTCCGGATGAAGGCACCACATGGAACTTCCTGCCTGGCGTTACCGGCTACTGGGCGGTAGCTTTCGCCAACGCGCAGAATGGCTGGATGGTGGGTGTGAACGGAACCATTCTGAAAGTCAGCTTCCCGTAAGCAATGAACGGGTGCCCCAGGTTTGCCCTTCCCTTGGGCTAACCTGGGAGTCTTCATTGACTCGGATCGAGTTTCTCCCACGTCACGCTGAACAGCGGTGCGCCGCCTTTTTGCACGGCAACGTGATTATGTCCTACCGAAATGATTGCGGGCTTTTTCGACTTCACGCGCACATCCGCCTGGAACGCCGGCATATGCGGATGAGAAGGTCCGTATACGTCGTACATCGGATAGGGTTCGGGACGGGCGTGCGCATCGAGCACGGCGCTCAGAATCCGCTCCGACGCGCCCAGCTTCTTGAGCTGGATCAGCGCGTCCGGACTCGCATTGAGCGCGCCTCCCGACATGCGAATCTCGCGCACGATGATGCTCTCCGGCAGCCCGGCCCGCATCATCTTGACAATGTCGGCATTGGTCAGCGCACAGTTATTCGGTGCCTGCGCGACGCAGGCAATCGACAAAGCCAGCAGGCAGGTCATCAGAATAGCGAAACGAATCCAGTAAGCACCACGCATGAACTACGTCTCCCGCAGACAGATCTCGATGACTGGCTCCGAGGATTTGGGCCTGGTGCCTGGTGCCCCAGGTTCGCGCCCTTCGTTTGGACGTTAATCTGGGAGCCGTCTGTTCCGAAGAGGACCCTCCGTATTGGCAGCCATCACCTATTGAACGCACAGCTGGCGGAACTTGCAAAAATTATTTCTGGTAGGCTGAGTCCGGCGACTTTGATCGTACGCCTCTACGCCTTTCACGTTTGCTTCAAAGGAGCGCTATGCCGAATCGAGCGCTGGCCGGTCGGCTGTTTATGACGTTGGCCTTGGCTACGTCGATGGCGCAATCCAACGCTGTCCATCAGCCGAAACTGACTCCACAAAACAGCGGCACCACGAATAGCCTGATCGCGGTCAGCCCGGTCAACGATCGCGTGGTGTGGGTTGCGGGACGAAACGGGACCTTCGTCGTCACCACCGACGGCGGCAAAACGTGGAAAGCAGGAGCGGTGCAGGGCGCGGAGGCACTTGAGCTGCGCGACGTCCAGGGCATTAGCGCGACCACCGCGTATGTGCTGTCGATTGGCAAAGAGCCGGGCGACTTCCGCATCTACAAAA
>JASHXK010000480.1 GCA_030043575.1 Terriglobales bacterium | reverse complement strand
AAGCTCGGCGAATAACCCGTTCAGCTCGTAACAGAACCCGCCGCGCCGGCGCGTGACGATCTTGTCGTAGATCAGCTCCAACTCAAGCTCAATCGGCTTGCCTAACGGGATGTCGAGGTTTTCGAAGGGAACGGTGAAGAGATGCTGGCGGTGGAGGTTGCGCAGCGTTTCAGCCGATGGCTCGCGCCGCCCATCGTACTCGATGCGCTGCAGATAGGCGTCAACATCCATAACTCACACCGGCAGCTCATCTTGCAGCCAGCCCACTTCCTGAGGCTTTGCCTCCGCCGTCAAGTCGAGAACCAGATTCTCCAGCACCAGACGCTTGCTGGGAGGATTGGAGCGCAGCGCAAAATCAGCGCGCGCCACGCGACGGATTGCTGTCGTCAACTCGCGCCGCGATTTATAACGTCGCGCCTGTCGGATGACATCTTCCGCCGCAAACGGCGGGATACGGAAGCCCTGCCAAAGCGCTTGCCAAAGCGCACGCGAGTCGCGCACGTTGCGCTCAAGGATCACCAGCATCTGGCGAAACGTTCGCGACAGCATGTAAATGTGTCCGATCGCTGCTTCCTCTCCGTCGCCGCTACTGAGGATCGCATCCAGTACCGACAAGGCGCGGCCGCGATCGCGCGACGAAATCGCGTCGGTCAATTCGTAAAACGATCGCTGCTTCGCCGCAAGCACCAGCGTCTCGACATCGCCCAGGCTGATGCGCTTCTTGTCGCCAACGAACAGCACCAGCTTCTCCAGCTCGTTGGCGATCATCATCATGTCGCCGCCGAGCGAATCGACCAGCTCGCGCGCAGCATCGGCATCCAGCTTCACGCCATCATTATTGGCGGTCGCGATCGCCCACTTGACCGCGTCGCCTTCTTCCACACGCGCGAATTCCAGAATCGCGCAGTATTCGCCCAAGGTCTCGCGGATGCGCTCATAGCGCTCCTTGTCCGTCAGTTCCATGCGCCGAACATCGGCGGGAATGCTGATGTAATCGACCACGAACACCAGCAGCGCCGCCGGATTCGGGTTCTTGAAATAATCCTCAATGGCGGCGAATTCATCCTCGTGCTTGCCGCGGCCATACAGGTTCTTGACGCCGCGAATGAAGAAGACCTGGAACGGCGACATCAGCGAGGGAGTTCGCGCCCGATCCAGCACCTGTCGCAGGGCGGTTTCCGCCAGGTCCATGTCATACAGGCTCAACTCGCGCACATCGGCAGGAACCAGATGTTGCAGAATCGCATCGCGGCAGCGTTTGCGAAAAAAGCTTTCGTCACCGATAAACACGTATCCGGGGGCCAGCTTGCCGGCCTTTACGTCTGCCACAAACCGATCGGATGCCGCAAAGCTCCGCATCTAGAAGGCCTCCAGGATATTCGCTACTAATGTTTGTGCGAAGCTGGTTGCCATGCGCTGCACAGCCGGGGTGGACTCTTCGAAAAAGCTGGCTACGTTGACCGACTCCTGATATTGCTCGCGGTAGAGGAAGTTGGGATTGTTCCATAGCACCTTGCCATCCTTGCCGGTAAGGCTGGCATTCAGGGCTACGACAACCAAGGAAGATGAGATGCGGCCGGTAACCGAATCGTAGGTCAAAGGTGCGATGTAAACGCTGGTAATCGTTCCCGATAGCGTGGCGTCGGCGGTGCCGTCATTGGTGGTAATGACGCGGTAGCTGGTGCGTTCACGCAGTTCCTGGACCACCGCCTTGGTGAAGGTCTGGCCAATGCCATAGGCTTGCGATGCATTGGCGATTCCCGGCACGTACACCGTGTGCAGGTCCGAGGGCAAGCGAACGGCGGTGCCGGCGGTATGATAACCGCAAGCCGTAGTCAACAGCAGCAGGGCTGCGCCGCACGCCAGCACCAACCCATGCCATGGCAGATGCCGCATCATTGGACGGTTCCTCGCGGGCGCGAAGCGATCATATTCTCGGCGCACTCCGCCGCCGTGAGGGCTGCAATGCGCAGGTTGTCGGACGCTGCCCACAGCCAGAATCCACTCGGATGTTGCGCATCGCAGCGGACAAATACCTGAATCTGCTCCTGTCCGGCAGCATTAACGTTACTCGGAGACTCCTCCGACCCCTGGAGAACGTCTACATGCTCACCTGACACCGCTGCCGTTAGCTCTTCGAGTTGCACCGCGCTGTCCAATTCAATGTAAAGCGAAAATGCGTGCCCGTGGAAGATCGGTGCCTGCAAGAGCATCAGCGAAGGCACCGCTAGTTTTTCCTGGACGATGCTCCGGAAGTGGCGCTGGATACGGCTTTCCACGCTGGCCAATGCAGGCAAGGACTTGTCGCCATAGCGGTCGAGCAGGTTGAACGCCACTTGGGTGTCGAACACGCCTTTGGGCAGCTGCTGGAACGAAAGCAGGTTCACCGTCTGTTCATGCAATTCGTCCATGCCGCGGCGACCGTGCTCCGAAGCCGGCTCAAAGGCCGTAACTACGGCGCGCTGAATCTTGCCGACTTTCTGTGCCCGAAGCATCAGTACTGCCAGCACAACAGCCGCCGGATGAGCAACCACTACCGTAGCCTCCGCGAAGTCGACCTTGGGTGCGGTGCCCAGTTCACGTTCCACCCACGGAGCGCGCAACAGGACTCCCGGCTGGTCCTCCAGCGCATACGAGAGGTCAACGATATCGCTGCCCGCCTTACGCGCCAGCTTCCAAGTGTTGCGGGTGTAGTTTTCGTCCGACGCGAAGAAAGTGAAATCGACATTCTCCAAATGTTCAGGAAGTACGCTCTGAATAAACGTAGGCTCATCGCCCACTGCCTCGAGCTGGCCCAACGACTCTTCGTCGTCCAGCAGCCGCACCTCTTGCGACGGAAAATTCCGGTCGGTGAGCACTTCCTTCAGCTCCCGGCCTTTGAGCGTCGCCGCTCCCACGATGGCCACGCGGAACAGGCCGCCCCAGTGGCCTCCATCGCTACGAACCGCGGAGGGATTGTT
>JASHXK010000051.1 GCA_030043575.1 Terriglobales bacterium | reverse complement strand
TGAAGAATGTCACGATTCTGCAAGATCCGCGCCCATAGAGGCTGGAAAGCGGATTGACTTATTTAAGTCACGGGAAGGATAATGGCCGTATGAAGTCAAACGCAATTCGCACTTCGCTCGATGTGCCGCGTGAACTCCACGCGCGGCTGCATGAGGCGGCTGCGCGTAAAGGCTGTTCGGCGCGTAAGTTGATCCTGGCCGGGATCGAGCGCGCCGTCGAGGAAGCAAAAGGGTCACGACCCAGGCGACGCCTCAGCCTTGATCCTCCACTGATCCGTCCCGCGGGCCGGCATATCCGGGTCACGGAAGAAAACGTCTATGACCTCATTGAGCTTCCCTGACATCAATGTCTGGCTTGCCCTCGCGGCGCCCGAGCACATTCACGCCTCGGTTGCCAGGGTCTGGTGGGAGCAGGAAAACGGGACAATCGCGTTCTGTCGTCTGACACAGCTTGGGTTTCTACGGCTGATGACTACAGCCGCAGCTATGGATGGCAAACCCCTGAGCATGAGCGAAGCCTGGCGCGTCCATGACCGCTTGTACAAGGACGACCGGGTCATGTTTATTTCCGAGCCGCCGGAGGTCGACAAGCGATTTCGCGAGAAGGCAACCGGACGAACGGCATCGCCGAAAACGTGGGCTGATGCCTGGCTGCTGGCGGTCGCGCAGGCAGCGGACGGAATACTGGTGACCTTCGACCGGGCGCTTGCCGCCCGCGGCGCCCTCTGTCTGCTGCCGGCCGATTCCTCGAAGCGGTCAAGCCAACGGTGACCGGTTGCGCTGTATTTGCGAGGGAATCAGCAGCAGGCGGGCTCCACATCGCCAGAGTGGTACATCGGGATAACGGTCAGAAATTGGTAATCATGAAACGATACAGCTCAATCCGGTTGTTCTTGTTCGTCCTCTTGAGTGTCGTCGCGGTCCCCGCCCAGGACTGGATTCGCACCGGCACCGGGCTTGGCGTCGAAAAAATCCGTCTTGCGGCGCCCGACTTCAAGCCGGTTACGACCGACACTGGCACCCAGAACCTGGCGATGACCTTCAATGTCACCTTCTACAACGATCTGCAGAACGCCGGCATTTTCGACATGGTTTCTCGCAGCTTCTATCCCTTGTCGATCCCCGGCGCTCCGCAGGAGGTGCATCTATCGGACTGGGGCAATCCGCCGCCCAATGCCAGTATGCTGGCCTTTGGCAACCTTGGTGTCACTGGCGGATTCATTAATGTTCAGGGGTGGCTGTACGACACCAAGAATCCGCAATCGCCGCAGGTTTTGGGTAAGCAGTATCGCGAGCAGGCGACCGACGAAAACGCGCGCATCATCGCCCATCGCTTCGCGGACGAGATCATATTCCGCTTAGGCGGCGGCGTTCCCGGTATCGCCGAGAGCAAGCTCTACTTCGTCAGTGCGCGTAGCGGATCGAAAGAAATCTGGCAGATGGACTATGACGGCGCAAATCAGAAACAGCTGACCCATCTGGGGTCGATCGCGTTGTCGCCGCACGTTTCCCCCGACGGCACGCGTGTGGCCTTCTCGGGGGTGACCAAAGATGGCTGGCAGATTCTTATGTACTCGATGGATCTCAGCCGGTTAGTCAGTTTCCCGCACCTCGGCGGCGACAATTACTCGCCGGCGTGGTCCTCGGACGGCCAGAACATCGCGCTGTCCTCATCGCGAACTGGGAACACGGAGATTTACGCGGTCAATTCAACTGGCGGAAATCTTCGCCGATTGACCGAGCACAAGGGTCCCGACGTTTCGCCGACTTGGAATCCGAAGACCAACGCCCAGATCGCCTGGGTCAGCGGCCGCACCGGCTTGCCGCAGATCTACACCATGGCATCGGATGGGACGAATGTCGTTCGCGTGACCGATCAGGGTTACGCGGTGTCGCCGTCGTGGTCGCCGAACGGACAGTTCCTGGCGTTTGCCTGGGTGCGGCACTATGGTCCGGGAGCGCCGGGCGCCAGCGACATCTACATCATGGATATTGCCAGCAAGCAGTGGGCGCAGTTGACGCACGATGGCGGGCGCAACGATTTTCCGTCGTGGTCGCCCGACGGCCGGCACATCGTGTTTCAGTCGAATCGAACCGGAAAGACGCAAATTTGGACGATGCTGGCTGACGGCAGCGAGCCGCGGCAGTTGACCACTTCGGGCGAAAACTCGCAGCCGAACTGGAGTTTTAAATGAGTAAGCTCTTAGCTTTTAGCCTTTAGCTCTTAGCAACCTTGAGCTGTGCCTTTATCGTTGTGAGATTTTGGAGACATACCTTGTCCGCCGGAAGGAGCACCCTCCGGCGTTGTCAGCAAACTACAGCGAGTGCTCTCGCGTTGAAATGGAGGAAACAAGTTGAAGCTTAGATGGAGTCGATGGAGCAAGATCACGATTACTCTGGCCGTAGTCATGATGGTGGGTGCCTGCCACAAGAAAGCGCCACCGCCGCCACCACCGCCGCCGCCGCCGCCCGCGCCGGCGCCGACTGCTTCATTGACCGCCAATCCCAATACCATTACTGCCGGTCAATCGACAACGCTGATCTGGAAGACCGACTACGCCACCAGCGTCAGCATCGATCAGTTGGGCCCGGTTGATCCCAGCGGCTCGCGTACGGTGACACCAATGGAGTCCACGACCTATCACTTAGTGGCCAAGAACGATACCGGCACGCAAGAGGCAACGGCTCGCGTCACGGTCACGCCTGCGGCTGCGCCTCCGCCGCAGACGTCCAACCAGACCGAGGCCCAGTTGTTCGCGCAGAACATGAAAGATGTGTTCTACGAGTACGACAGCTACGACATCTCGCAGCAGTATCAGCAGGTACTGCAGGCTGACGCCCGCTTCCTGCAGCAGCATCCCAACATGAACTTCATCATCGAGGGACACTGTGACGAGCGCGGCTCAACCGAGTACAACCTGGCGCTGGGCGATAATCGCGCCAACGCTGCCAAACAGGCGCTGATTTCGCTGGGGATTTCGGCCAACCGCATTCGCACCATCAGCTACGGCAAGGAGAAGCCATTCTGCACCGAGAGCACCGAATCCTGCTGGGCGCAGAATCGGCGCGCGCACTTTGTCTATCAACCGTAGCCGCCAGCGTATCACTCACGCAGAGGGCGGAAGATCAGCCACCGCCCTCTTGCGCTTTCACCTTAAGGGTGACATCCTCGGCGTACCATAGTCTCTTGTAGTAGCGATCGAAATCCACTTATGGACATTGACCTATGCGATTTCGCAATATCGTAGTTTGGCTTTCCATTGCGGCCATGTTGTTCGCCACAACTCCCTCGTTTGCCGCGAACAAAGAGATGGTGCAACTGCAGACGCAGGTGCAATCGTTGCAGGACCAGGTGGCGCGGCTGCAGCAGTCCGTCGATATGAACATGGGCGTGATGAAAAACCTCATCGAGCAGAGCGCCGATAGCGTCAACAAGATGAATGCTGCGGTCAGCGATCTGCAGAACAAGATGCAGGGTCTGACGGCTGACAACAGCGGCAAAATCGATCAGCTCTCCAGTCAGGTGCAATCACTGCACGACTCGGTTGACGAGCTGAAGTCTCGTTTGGCCAAGGTCAGCAAGCAGCTCGACGACATGCAGGGAGGCGGGCAAAACCTTCCTGCCGGCCAGCCCGGAATGACCGCAGCACCCAGCGGCACTCCAGCGGCGCCGGGACCGGGTGGTGATACCAGTTCAGCCGCGCCGCCACCGGACACGCTCTACAACAACGCGCTGCGTGACTACAACTCCGGCAAGTACGATCTTTCCTCGCAGGAGTTTGCGCAGTATCTGCAGGCTTATTCCAATACCGATCTCGCAGGCAACGCGCAGTTCTATCTTGCCGACATCGAGTATCGCCAGGGCAACTTTGAAGCGGCGGTGAAGGACTACGACAAGGTGCTGGAACAGTATCCCGGCGGCAATAAGGCTGCTGCGGCCCAACTGAAGAAGGGCTACGCCTTGCTGGAGTTAGGACAGAAAGATGCCGGAGTTCGCGAATTGAACAGTCTCATCGCGCGCTATCCGCGTTCCATCGAAGCTTCGCAGGCTCGCGATCGGCTGCGCCGGCTCGGCGTCACCAGCGGCACCGCAGTCCACAAGCCTCCGACAAACAGCAACTGAGACGCACTAGCGTCCCGAGATTTCGCGATCCAACTCCCCTACCACTGCCGCGGTGTCATTCACGCCCTGTGCCGGAGACCCCGCCATCATCCCTTGGGCGAGAATTAATTCTCTGGCCTCAGCTCGAATCGACGGCAAGTGCGACCAGAACAGAATTGCCGACATCGCGCATGCCAGTCCGCCGAGGGCGACTGTCCAGGGAGCGCCCAGATGATGCGCGACCGATCCTGCCGACAGCGCTCCAAATGGCGCCATGCCCATGAACATCATGGAGTACACCGACATCACCCGCCCACGCAGCCGGTCCGGCACCATGGACTGAATGAGCGTGTTGGAAGATGCCATCTGCACCATCATGAAGAATCCGACCGGCACCAGCAGAAGTGTCGAGAGCCAGAAAACACGCGAGAAGGAGAACAAAATCAGGCTGAGTCCGAAGCCTCCGGCGCACATGGCAATGAGCCTTCCCAGTCCCCTGATTCCCACGCGGGCCGCCAGGCTAACGGCTCCCAGCAGCGCGCCAATCCCTGTCGCGCCCATCAGAATGCCCAGCCCCCTCGCGCCGCCATGCAGTATCTGGTCGGCGAAGACGGGCATCAGTACCGTGTACGGCATGCCGACAAAACTCACCACCCCGAGTAACAGCAGAATCGCGCGAATCGGCCCGGTATTTCGTGCGAACGCGAAACCCTCCAGCACATTTTCCAGCGGAGATCCCTGCGTTGCGAGCCTCCCTGGATGTTCAATGCGCATCAGCAGCAGTCCCGCGATTACCGCAAGGTAGCTGACCGCGTTAGCGAAGAAACACCATCCCTCGCCGATCGACGCCACCAGTATTCCCGCAACTGCCGGGCCGATGACGCGCGCGCCGTTGAACATCGATGAATTCAGCGCAATCGCGTTCATCAGGTCTTCGCGACCGACCATGTCGATCAGAAACGCCTGCCGTGCCGGAATGTCGAATGCATTGACGACTCCGAGCAAAGCGGCGAGCACCATGATGTGCCACACCTGCACGCGATGCGAAAGCGTCAGCGCTGCCAGAATTCCGGCCAGAATCATCGACGCTGTCTGGGTGCTGATCACCACGCGCTGGCGGTTGAGCCGATCGGCGACGATGCCGCCGACCGGCGCCATGATGAATACCGGAATCTGACTGGAGAATCCGACCGCGCCCAGCAGGAACGCCGAGCCGGTCATGCGATAGACCAGCCACGACTGCGCTACCGTCTGCATCCAGGTGCCGATCAGCGAAATGAGTTGGCCGGCGAAGAACAGCTGGAAGTTGCGATGACGCAGCGCCCGCACCGCCAGCGCTACCCGCGACGCGCGCGAGGCTGGCGGGCAGAATTCCTGCTTTTCCTCTTGCAGAGCGGAGTGCAGGGATTCGTGGTCTTGTGGGGGTTCGGCCATCGATGCTTGGATGCTCAAGTGAGCGTCCGCTATGCGCTGATTATGTGGCTCAAGGCACTGGCCACTATCCAGAATACTTCAATTCGTGCGATGAGAGTTGTCTGAAACCAGACCGCCATGTCATCTGAGCGGAGCGAGGCCGCGACGCGGCCGAACGCAGCGGAAGAACCCCT
>JASHXK010000479.1 GCA_030043575.1 Terriglobales bacterium | reverse complement strand
ATGGTGATGCCCATGAAGTACCAGGCGCGGCTGGTGAGGCGCGAATCGGTGTTGGCGAGCGTCCAGTTATTGCCGCCGTCGTCGGAGCGGTAGAGACCGGACTTCTTGCCAGCGTCGAGCAGCGCGTAGACGCGCTTGCCATCAGGCGAGACCGCAACCCCGACCCGACCCCAATCGCCCTCAGGAAGTCCGTTGCCCGTCGATTGTGTCCAGCTTGCGCCGCTGTCAGTCGAGCGATAGAGACCGCCGCCGGGACCATTGATGGGAGGGTACGTGCTCCAGGGCGGACGATGAGCATTCCAGGTACCGGCAAAGAGAATGTTTGGCCTCGCAGTGGCGATGGCGAGATCGGAGACGCCGATGTTCGAGCCTTTATCGAGAACGTGCGTCCAGGTTTCGCCACCGTCGGTTGACTTGAAGACGCCGCGCTCCGCATTGGGGCCGTAGGCATGGCCGAGCGCGCCAACATACACGATGTCAGGATTCTTCGGATCGATGACGATGCGGCTGATCTGGCGCGAATCGTGCAGGCCAATGTTCTTCCAGGTCTGACCGCCGTCAGTGGATTTGTAGACGCCGTCGCCGGAGCTCAGCGCAGAGCGAATGTCGGATTCGCCTGTGCCGACGTAAAGCACGTTCGGATTCGACGGCGCGACGGCGAGAGCGCCAACGGAAGCGATGGGTTGGCCGTCGAAGATGGGCGTCCAGGTAACGCCGGCGTCGGTAGTTTTCCAAACACCACCATCAACCGCGCCGAAGTAAAAGCCGCTTCGACCGCCGGCCACGCCAGCAACGGCAGCCACACGGCCGCCGCGAAATGGGCCAATCAGGCGCCATTGCAGCCCGCTCAACAATGACGGAGGAACGGTCTGGGCGGCAGCGAAGATGTTCAGAAACAGCGCAGCGAAAATAACAACGACCGACGAAGAACTACGTCTTACGCAAGGGCTCAAATCGGAGATCCTTCACCTGCAAAGATCGGTGGGAATAGATTACATTACACTGTCGCGCTGCAGCACGAGCGGATGAGCTATTCGGCGCCTGCTGCAACCCATTCGTCTGCGAAAATAACAGGTGATTGATGTCGAAGAAGCAAGTCTTGATTGCGATCTGCTTTGCAATTCTCTCGACCACGACCCTCACAACTCAGCTCCTCGCACAACAACCCGACACTTCCATCCTGAAGGAAATGAAGTGGCGCAACGTCGGGCCGTTTCGCGGCGGACGCACGCGCGCGGTTTGTGGTGTGCCCAGCCAGCCGAATGTTTTCTACATCGGCGTGGTGAATGGTGGAGTGTGGAAGACGACCGATTACGGCCGCACCTGGCAGCCGCTCTTTGATCAGCAGCCGACGGGATCGATTGGGGCGGTTGCCGTCGCGGCGTCGGATCCGAACATCGTTTACGTCGGCAGCGGCGAAGGACTGCATCGGCCGGATCTCTCGGTGGGCGATGGGATGTACAAATCGAGCGATGCAGGTGCGACCTGGACGCACCTTGGGCTGCGCGATGGACAACAGATTCCAAAGATCGCGGTCGATCCGAAGAATCCGAATCGGCTGTTTGTCGCGGTCGCTGGGCATCCGTACGGTCCGAATCCGGAGCGCGGCATTTATCGCTCGACCGACGGTGGGCAGACGTTCGAGAAGGTTCTCTACAAAGACGAGAATATCGGGGGCAACGATGTGGAGATCGACCCTGCCGATTCCAATGTCGTGTATGCCACTTTGTGGGAGGCGCGCGAAGGACCATGGGAGAACGGGGAGTTCAACGGCACCGGCGGAGGCATCTTCAAATCGACCGATGGCGGCAAGGAGTGGAAGCAGCTTACCGGCGGACTGCCCGACGGAATCATTCAAGCCTATGTAACCATCGCGCACAGCGATCCCAAGCGGCTGTTGGCCGCGGTCGCGACCAAGAACGGTGTCGAACTCTATCGATCGGAAGACGCGGGAGCAAGCTGGTCGACGTTTACAACCGATTCGCGCCCGAAAACCCGTATTGGCGGCGGAGATTTGCCGGTTCCCGTCATTGATCCGAAGAATCCCGACGTGCTGTACACGACCAGCATCGTTACGTGGAGATCGACGGACGGCGGCAAGACGTGGACCGGGATTCGCGGCGCGCCGGGCGGCGACGACTACCAGAACATCTGGATCAATCCCAACGATCCCAACATTATCGCGCTGGTCAGCGACCAGGGCGCGATCATCAGCGTGAATGGCGGGCAGACGTGGAGCTCGTGGTACAACCAGCCAACGGCACAGCTCTACCACGTCAATGCCGACACTGCGTTTCCTTACCGGCTGTGCAGCGGGCAGCAGGAGAGCGGCTCGGTGTGCATCGCCAGCCGCGGCAATGATGGCGAGATCACGTTTCGCGACTGGCATCCGGTAGGCGCGGAAGAATACGGCTACGTGGTGCCGGACCCGATCGATCCGGACATTGTCGTCGGCGGCAAGCTGACGCGCTACGACCGCCGCACGGCGCAGGCGCAGAACATCATCCCGGTACCCTTAGGCTCGCCCGATTTCCGCGTTGTCCGTACCGAGCCTATCGCCTTCTCGCCGTACGATACGCAGCTGATGTACTTCGCGGCCAACACGCTGTGGGCAACCTCCGACGGCGGCAAGAGCTGGAAGCAGGTCAGCCCTGACCTGACGCGCAAGACTTTCGACATTCCGGCGTCCGTCGGTATCTACCGCTCCGATCCGATGGCGCAGCCCAGGCAGCGCGGCGTGATCTATGCGCTGGCGCTCTCCACCGTCGATCCAAAACTCATGTGGGCAGGAACGGACGATGGACTGATCTGGATCACCAATAATGGTGGCGCGAACTGGAGCAATGTCACACCGCCACAGCTTTCGGCGTGGCAAAAGATTTCCGTGATCGAGGCGAGCCACACCGACGCCAAGACCGCATACGCGGCGGTCAATACGCTGCGGCTGGATGATCTTCGTCCGCACATATATCGCACGCGCGATTCCGGGAAGACCTGGACCGAGATCACGAATGGCATTCCGGCCGACGAGAATGTGAACTCGGTGCGCGAAGACACGCACCGCGTTGGGCTGTTGTTTGCCGGGACGGAGCGTGCGGTCTATGTCTCATTCGACGACGGCGATCACTGGCAGTCGCTGCGTCTGAACATGCCGGCGACTTCGATTCGCGACCTGCTGATCAAGGACGACGATCTTGCCGTGGCCACGCACGGCCGCGGATTCTGGATTCTCGACGACATCACGGCTCTGCGCCAACTGGACAACGCGGTGCTGGCGCAGACGGCGTTTCTCTTCGCTCCTGAGCCCGCGTTGCGGATTCATTGGAACACCAATTCCGATACGCCGCTGCCGCCGGATACGCCGGCGGGACAGAATCCGCCGGATGGCGCGATCATCGACTACTACTTGAAGGCGCCGACAAACGGACCGGTGACGCTGGAGATCATGACCAGTAAGGGCGTGCTGCAGCGGCACATCTCCAGCGCCGATCCAATACCTCCTCCCGATCCGGAGTTGGCGATTCCAGCGTATTGGGTACGGCCGCAGCAGCAGTTGTCGACGGCGGCGGGTTTCCATCGCTTCATCCTCGACCTGCATTGGGCGCCGGTGCCAGGCATCAAGCCGGAGTATCCGATTTCCGCGATACCCGGAAACACGCCGCCGCAGGCGACCTCGCCGTGGATCCTGCCCGGGCAATATAGCCTGATCTTGACGGTGGATGGGCGGAAGTACAGCGTGCCGTTCAGGATCGAGATGGATCCGCGGGTGAAGACTTCGCTGGAGGATTTGCAGAAGCAGTTCGATGCGTCGTGGACCGTGTATCAGGACCTGCTGGCTCTGCAGCCGGTCGTGGAACAGGCCGATGCAGCTCGGGCGCAACTGAAAGCTATGCGCGCGAAGGCGACTAGTGACCAGGCGGCGAAGCTGGACGAGTTGAGCAAGAAGCTGGACGCGGTTGCGGGAGGTGCAGGCAGGCGGCGACGTGGCCCGCACACTGAGAGTTTGACGGGGACGCGCGATTCGCTTCTGCAAGTGCTGACGATGCTGCAGGAGGTCGATGCAGCGCCGACAACGCAAGTGGCGGCAGCGGTACCGAAGCTCCACGAAACGACGACGGCCGTGATTCGGAACTGGAAGGAGTTTGAGACGGAGGAGTTGGGGAAAATCGGCGGCCAATAATCAGTGGGTTAGTTGAACTCCGGCCTCGCAGGATGGTCGACGATGATGACGCGGCCGTCGGTGAGAGCTTTAACCGAGTGCGGAACGCCAGACGGCACGACCGCCGCCAATCCCGGACGTGCGATCTGTGTCACGCCGTCAATGGTGACTTCGAGCTCGCCCTCAATCACTTCATACACCTCTTCCTGCGGATGGAAGTGCTCGTGAATGGTCGCGCCGCGCACGAAGTCGTAGTGCGCGAAGGTCATGTTAGGCGAGTGGAAGTAGCGGCCGTGCCAACCGGGAAGGCGCTCGGTCACGCGAAGTGCAGTGACATCCACAAACGGCATGGACTTCTCCTCCGCGGATGGTAGCACAGGGCATTTAAGTCGCCCTGGTTAGTCGCCAGCCGCCGATTTCGCCGCTCGCTTCTTGCGCTGGGTGGGGTGGACGAACCACGCGATGGCGATGCTTAGCACGTACAGCACGAGCATGGGCGCGGCGAAGATACACATGCTCATAATGTCTGGGGGAGCGATGATGCTGGCAATGATGAAGATCACCAGGATGGCGTAGCGGAAGTTGCGCCACATCCAGCCGGCGCTGAGAATGCCCATCAGTGCCAGGAAGAAGACGAGGATCGGCATCTCGAAAACGATGCCCAGGCCGGCGATGATGGTCAGGAAGAGGTTGGTGTACTCCTGCACCGTAATCATCGGCGTGAACTGGCCGCTGAACCCGATGAGGAAGTCCAGCGCCGCGGGGTACACCATCTTGTAGCCGAACCAGCCGCCGGCGAGAAAGAGCCCCACCGTCGAGAACATGAAGGGCAGAACGTAACGTCGTTCGTTGCGGTAGAGTCCCGGCGCGATGAACGCCCACACCTGATAGAGCACGAACGGCGAGGCCACGAAAATCCCGGCTAGAAACGAGATTTTCAGGTACATGTTGAATGGATCGGTGGGATTCAGGTAGACCAGCTTGTTGTCGAGATGATGACTGGCCAGCGCCGCGATGATGGGCTTCTGCATGAAGGTGAAAATTTGCTCATGAAGCCACCAGCAGACCGCGAAGCCGCCAACGATGTAGAGCGCGCTGTAGACGATGCGGCGGCGCAGCTCCTCGAGATGCTCGAGGAAGCTCATGCCGGTCATCTCTTCCGAGGCGCGTTGCTGGGCGGATTCGACGACGGGGCTGGGCATATTATCTGTGATTGGCTGAATTAGGAGATGCGGAAGGCGGGTCGGCAGGTGCAGGTGGAATGCGCGGCTGCACCGCATCGGGCTGGGCACTCACGACTGA
>JASHXK010000050.1 GCA_030043575.1 Terriglobales bacterium | reverse complement strand
GCCCAGATCAGCCGATATCCCGGCGGAAGTTTGACGTTCTTGGCAATGCGCTGCTGCGCTTCCTCTACGGTGCCGCCGAGGTCGCGGCCGCGGACGCTGAACTTCACCGGGATGAAGCGCTGCACGCTCTCGTGATAGATCCAGGCAGCACCCGTGTCGAGCGAGATATCGGCCAACTCGCTCAACGGGATATAGGCATTAGCACCACTAGCAGCTTGATAAGCGACTTTTATGCTGCGGATCTGATCGATGCTGTCGCGATAGTCACGCGTATAGCGGACCACAAGATCGAACTGGCGCTCACCCTCCAGCACCTCGGTTGCGACAGCCCCGCCCATTGCAGCTTGTACGACGGAGTTCACATCACCGGAGTTGAGTCCATAGCGCGCAGCCTTGGCGCGGTCCACTTTGATATTGAGATTGGGTTGGCCGAGTACCGGGAAGATGCCAAGGTCAGTAACGCCGCGCACCTGCTCCATCTGATCGCGTACCTGCTCGGCCAGTTGGGTCAGGGCTTCGAGATTCGGGCCGACGATTTTGACCGAGTTGACGCCTTTAACGCCCGAGATGCCTTCCTCAATGTTGTCCTCGATATACTGCGAGAAGTTGAAAACGACACCGGGCAGCTCGTTGTTGAATTCGGTTTGTATCTGGTCGGTCAACTTTTCTTTGGTCAAGCCGTGGGGCCACCGGTCGAATGGCTTGAGCGGCGCAAACAACTCGACATTGGAAAATGGCGCCGCATCGCTGCCGTCATCGGGCCGGCCATGCTGCGAGACCACGGTGATGACTTCCGGATGGCGTAGGAGAATCTCGCGCATTTTGTGCGTAGCTGCCTCACCGTCTTGCAAGGACAGGGTGATCGGCATGGAAGCGCGAATCCAGAAGTTACCTTCTTCCAGGTGGGGAAGGAATTCGCTTCCCAGATGCGATGCGGCGAGGGCACAGATCCCCAGGAATGCCACGCCGAGCACAACCGTTAGCGGCCGGTGGTTGAGCGCAAAGCGCAGTGCCGGATTGTAGGCACGATGAAGGAGACGGACGACAATGGTTTCGTTTTCTCGTACGCGCTCCGGCAGCAGGATGGAAGCGATCACAGGAGTAATCGTGAAAGTCGCGATCAACGCGCCGGCGAGAGCGTAGCCGTAGGTGCGGGCCATTGGGCCAAAAATCTGACCCTCGACACCCTGCATGGTGAACAGCGGCACAAAGCCGGCCACCGTGATGAGCGCTGAAAACAGGACAGCCTTGTCGACTTGAACGGCGCTGATCAGGATCAGCCGCAAACGATCTGTCCAGCCGTGCGCGGGCGCGGCTTGTTCCGCTTGCGGTCCACTTGTCGGGTCAGGTCCCCAATAACCCTGCGCCAGCCTTTGTAACAGACCGTGACGCTCTTCTGGGGTGCGCTGGAAATTGCGGAAGATGTTTTCGACCAGGATCACCGCCGAGTCGACGATGATGCCGAAATCCACCGCCCCGACGGAAAGCAGATTGGCACTCTCACCCATGATCACGAGCAGAATCGTGGCGAAGAAGAGCGCGAAGGGAATATTGATGCCAACTATAATCGCGCTACGAAGATTTCCGAGAAAGATCCATTGGATCAGGAAGACCAACAGGCATCCGAAGATCAGGTTGTGCAGAACCGTATGCGTGGTGAGGGCGACCAGCGAGGAGCGATCGTAGAAAGGAACAACTCGAACGCCTAGCGGCAAGCTGCCATCATGATTCAGCTCTTCAATCGCGCGCTGGACCTTAGGAATCATGTCGGCGGTCTTCTCGGTCCGCCGCTGCACCACGATGGCGCCGACAACATCGTCATGTTCATCGCGGCCGAGAATACCTAATCGTGGCCGGTACCCAACCGAAACCTGTCCGACATCCTTCATCAGCACCGGAACGCCGTTCTCCTGGCTCAGAACGACGTTCTCGATATCTTCCACTTTGTAGCCCTGCGTCAGGTCGTCGGCGCCGCCGTCGTCAATCAGGCCAACGCCGCGAATATTAATGGACTGCTGACCGATGCGAATTTCACGGCCGCCCACATTGATGTTGGCGTTGCCCAGCGCCGTGAGGATTTCCGGCACGGTGACGCTATAGGCTTCGAGTTTGTGCGGGTCGACTTCGACCTGGAATTCTTTGGTCGGACCTCCCCAACTGTTAATGGCCGCGATGCCAGGAATCGTTAGCAGCCGTCGGGCGACAATCCAGTCTTGAACCGTGCGGAGATTGGTGATTCCAAAGTGCGGTGGACCAACAACCTGGTAGCGATAGATTTCTCCCGTCGAGCTATTAGCCTGAATACTGGGTGACACCCCGCCCGGCAAGTTGACATTTTGCTGTAGAGCAATGGCAGCTTGGCTATAGGCGAAGAAATAATCCACGCCGTACTTGAAGCTGACGCGAACAAACGACAACCCGTAGAATGAGGTGGAACGGATGACCTCAATCCCCGGCGTCGTATAAAGGCCGATTTCCATGGGCCGCGTGTAGTAACGCTCCATTTCTTCGGCGGAGAGGCCCGGCGCCTGCGCGGTGATTTCGAGAATAACCGGTGTTGGGTTCGGGTACGCCTCGATATTGAGCATCTTGAAGGCGATGAATCCGGCACCGGCAAACAGGAGAAGCCCCAGCAGCACAATGGCGCGACGGCTGAGACAGAACGCAATGAGAGACTTGAACATGACTCGTCGATCGTTGTGGGTTGAGCAGCTCCAGCGCTAATCCGAGGGCGGTGCTTCAAGCATGTTGCTGAGGAATACAGCCCCGTCGGTGACCGCCAGTTCTCCCGGTTGCAGACCGTCGAGAATCTGCACCTGACCATCGGTGCGCAAACCGGTCTTAACCACTCGTTGCGAAAACCTGTGGCGGTCCGTTGTCACCCAGGCTGACATGGTTCCGTCTGCCTCGCGAACCACGCCAGCCGCGGGTAGCGCTGTGGATTCGACCGGCTTTTGTACGCGAATCACGAAGTTCGCGAGCATTCCAGGACGCAGCTCATTCTTGGGGTCGCGGATCTCCGAACGTATCGTCATACGATGGGTATCCGGATCTACACTCGCGTAGATCTTGGAGACTGTGCCGTCGAAGACGCGGTCCGGGTAGGCCATTACTTTTACCGCCACCGGCTGTCCGAGGTGAAAGAGCGGAATGTCGCTTTCCACAACATCCGCGAGCATCCATTTAACCGAGACATTGGCCACGGTGTATGGCGCCGGTGGATTGCCCGGCTGCACCAGCAGCCCCACAGGAGCAGCGAAAGCGGTGACCTGGCCGGAAATTGGGCTGCGCACCACCAGGGCGGGATCGACTTTGCGCGAAGCGATCATCTGATCAATCTCGGCGTCGGTCTTACCGAACACGAGAACCGCGTCCCGTGCCGCTTTCAGGGCGCCTTCCGCAGTTTGCTGGTCCGAAATTGCCTGCTCCAACTCGCGCTGAGAAACTCCATTGGTTTGGTTGAGATCTCTGGCCCGAACCAGCTCTTTATTGGTCAGGTCCAAAGCCGCAGCCGCGCCGATCAGGTTCGACTCAGCCTGAATCAGATCAGGGCTTTCAATGGTGTAGAGCGGCTGACCTTTTTGGACTTCGTCCCCTAATTCGGCGAGGCTCCTCATGATCTTTCCCTGATAAGACGGGTAAACCTGGACCGACAGGTCATCGGCAAAACTGATGGTGCCGACAGTTTCCTTCTCAACCGGAAAGAGATAAGAACCGATCGGCGCAATCTTGATGGCATTCAGTTGCTCCGCCGAGAGCTCTACCGTAGTGACCGGATCGTGGGCGGCTGCGGCGGATTTTCTGCCATCAGCGTTATTCGTGCTCTCACCCTGCCTTGCGTGTGACTTCAGGGCCACGGTGGCAATGAGGCTCACCACAACCCCGATCACTACAACGATCGTCAACTTCGTAGTTGGTATCGAACGCTTCATACAATTTGCCTAAGATTCAGGTTGCAACAGGATTCAACCTGTACTCCTATGCGCGAAAAAACTTTACTGACCTTCAGCTAGCCGCGCGCCACGGCTAGGCTGCGACTCTTATAATGTAATTACAGAACTTGGTGTCCGAGGGAGGGACTCAATTGGCCCGTTGCAACCAATATTTCGACAATGAATCGGTGCTTTCAGTCAATCGTTTGATTAGAAAGTCTGAGCATGGGTGCCGCTCCTAAGCCATCAGTATCTTCCAGTTACGCCGGGCCAATTTCCGGCCACAATCGTTTGATTGGCTTCAACAATCGCCCATCCAAGCGAGATAATCACAGTATTCTAGACAGATTCAGATTTCGTGTTGACTGGCTATGGGACTCCCGTAATCGAACGCGCATCCTGGTAGCCAGTGCTGCTATAGTGCTCGCCATCGCCGTTGTGGACTGGCTGACGAAGCCCTATTTCTCCCTGGGCTTTCTTTATCTGTTCCCCATCATGATGGCCGCGGGATTTCTCCCTCGATGGGCAACCGTACTAGTCGGAATTGGCTGCGCCCTGTTGAGTGAGCGATTCAGTAATCTCGACCCAGCAGACTTTGGCATACGCTTTGCGTTTGAAGCCCTGGCACTATGCGGATGCGGACTGTTAACGGCCGAGGTCCTCAGCAATCGGCGCTTAACCGTCGAGTCACAAGAGCGGATTCGGGTTCTGGTCGAAACCAGTCCGGCGGCAATCGTTACGGTGGATCAGAATGGTTTCATCGAACTTGCGAACCATGCGGCTGCGGAAATGATGCTACCGCGCGAGGGAAGTCTGATCGGCCAGCCGATCGCCGCATTTTTCCCCGAACTCCATCATGCCCTGCGCCCCGAAGAGGGGCCTCAGTTCCGCGCTTCGATGCAATGCCGCGGCCATCGCGGAAATGGCGAGTCGTTCGTGGCCGAAATCTGGTTTTCCTCTTACCGGGAGGGCAACACTCCCAAGGTAGCGGCTATCGTCGCCGACCTTAGCGAAGAGCAAGATGCCACACCGGCAGCGGGCTTGCCCGACTCAGTAAGAGAGAGGGTCTCGTTGACCACGCGTGAGTTGGACGTCCTCAGGCTGGTAGTCCAGGGACTAGCGAACAAGGAAATTGCGGCGCGTATGGTGATTTCCGAAAGCGCTGTTAAGAACACTCTTCAGCAACTGTTTGCAAAGAGCCAAGTACGGACGCGTAGTCAGCTGGTTAGGGTCGCTCTGGAAAACTACCGTGATTTGCTCTAGCGCTCCGTTCGTTCCCGGAGCAGCTGGGCTCTAATAGAAGCGCATTATAGCCATTTCGAGCAGCCAAGGCCGAGTAAGCATTCTAAACCACAGCACATGAGTTACCGGTACTAGAACTCCATGTGCAATCGCGCGCCGAAGACTTGGACGTATAGTCGGCTACGCTCCTTCCTGCCCAGCCCCTCGAGCACTGAGCAGGTGGCAGACGATTCGGGCGAGCATGTGCGCTGTAGCGGTGATGGCTTGAGGCTCGCCAAGCTTGCGACAGATTCGACGAAAGAACTCCCCCATGTAATCCTTGGCATGGTGTGATGATCGTGCCGCCAGACGAAGAGCGATGGCAACCCGACTTGGAACTCGTCGGCTTTTGGTGAACAGAACTTTTCCTCCACTAATCTTCTTCTCCGGACATAGTCCCAGCCAGGAAGCGAACGCAGGCACTCGATGGACTCGGTTTCCAAATATCATTGAGAGTGTTTTCCTAACACCATCTCATTTCAGCACCGGTATTCAGTTCTTTGGCTATGACTCATCGCGATACGTAGCGTACAGACGGCGGCGTGGAGTGGATGGCGGAGCACGATCCACCATCCACTCCATCGAATTACCTCACCTTGCAGGCAGGTGCCGGAGCATTCGCGGGGATTGCGGATGCTGCACCGTAATTGGCTGGCTGCCGGATGGCACATCGACCAGATAGCCTGAGATGTTGCAGTAATAGTCGCCTGTCGAGTTTTCAACTACGGCGACGCCACATTCCGGAACCTCGCCTTCGGCCACATACGCGCGCATTTCCTTGTCGTCGGTGACAAGATAGTCGTAGCCGTTACCACTGGCCATGAGCGTGTACGCGAAGAAATTGGATCCCGTGATCGTGTTGAAGAGGAGGATGGTGGTCGGGCGATTGCCGGGCTCCAACTCGCCTTCAGCATCAAACTCCTGGACGACCAGTTGCTTTCCTTGCGGCACAGCGGTGAACTCGCAGGAGCCCGTGGTACTGCTGGCGAAGGCAAAACTACAGCTCGAGCCGTAGACCTGCACCGCTTCCAGTGTGGCCAGCGGCGTGGGATTGCCCTGGCTGTCGGGCGGGTTGGTGACGTTGACGCTGGCTCCGCTGGAAAACGTGACCGTAGGTGTGTTGGCGACGTTGACGCTCGGCGTGTTCGCCACGTTGACATTCGGGGTATTGGTGACGCTCACGTTCGGCGTGTTGGTCACTTTCACGTTGGGGGCGTTGGCCACGTTGACGTTGGGCGTATTGGAAACGTTGACGCTGGGCGTGTTGCTGACGCTGACGCTGGGCGTATTAACGACCTTGACGTTGGGCGTGTTGACAACGTCCACTTGCTGCTGAGCGACCAATGAAACCGACATCAGGGTGCAGACGGCGAGTGCACAAACAGTTAAAGATCGACTTACATTTTTCACGGATTGATCCTCTTCTCTTTCGCTGAAATTGCTCTTGCATCCCATGATGCCGATACAAGGATTTGCTCTTATCGCTCAGGCAGACGCCGCGCGCCGCGGCACCGGAGCTGGGCGCGGAGTGGATGGCGGAGGACGATCCACCATCCACTTCACCGAAGGGCGTCATCGGCTGGGCAGCCTTCTGAGCAGCTGCTGAGGCAGTTTTTGGTGCTGGGCCGTGATGGGCTGCTGACCCGACGGCACATCCACCAGGAATCCGGAGATGTTGCACACATAGTTGCCAAAAGAATTCTGAGGCAACCCCACGCCGCAGATCGGCAAGTAGGTTGGGGGCACGTATAGCCGCGTTTCCTGGTGCGTGGCAACAAAGTCGTAGCCGTTCCAGTTGCCCATGAACGTGCTGGTGAACCAATTGGCCCCGTCTATCGTGTCGTTGACAAATATGTAGAGCGGTCTGTTGCCTGTCTCCACAGTGCCGGCGGCGTCAAATTCCTGGATAACCAGTTGCTTTCCCTGAGGGACCTCTGTGAAATAACAGTAGGCAAAGCTACCGCCGCTGAAATTCATTTCACAGTTGGAGCCGTAGACCTGAACGGCCTCCAGCGTCGCCAAGGGCGTGGGATTGCCCTGGCTGTCGGGTGGGTTGGTGACGGCCACGCTGGCCCCGGCTTCCAGGCTGACAGAAGGGCTATTGGCAACGTTTACGCTGGGCGTGTTCGCTACACTCACGCTCGGTGTATTCGTGACGTTGACATTAGGCGTGTTGCTGACGCTCACGCTAGGGGTATTGGCGACGTTGACGTTGGGTGTATTTGTTACTGCGACCGGTAGCGACTGAGGCGCACCTGGCTTTTGGGCCATCGCTGGGATGGCGACGAACGAGCAGACGATGAGCAAAGACACACCCATCATCCATTTCCTGAATTCTCTAGGTTGATTGGTGGTGCGGATCTGAGATCC
>JASHXK010000478.1 GCA_030043575.1 Terriglobales bacterium | reverse complement strand
CATTATAAAAGGGCGCCCCTCGATAGTAGGTTGTGAGTGTGTGGCTCATCGCCTACGAAAGGAGCACCCTGGTGACTAGCGAAAAGTATATTGGACTCGACGTACATCAAGCTACCATTTCCGCGGCCGTGATGGATGCTAGCGGCAAGCTGGTAATGGAATTCGTCCTGGAAACGAAAGCAGCGACCATTCTCGAGTTCTTCAGCGGATTGCGCGGAAGTTTGTCGGTGACCTTCGAAGAAGGAACTTGGGCAGCCTGGCTGTACGATTTGCTCAAGCCCCAGGTCAGCCAGTTGGTGGTGTGCAATCCCCGCAAGAATGCTTTGCTCAAAGCCGGGAACAAGAGTGGCCGGATCGATGCTCGCAAGCTGGCGGAACTGTTGCGTGGTAACCATCTCAAGCCGGTCTACCACGGCGAAACGGGGGTACGCACTCTTCGGGAGCTGGCCCGGAGTTATCTGGCGATGGTCAAAGATCTGGCGCGGGTGATGAGTCGGCTGAAAGCCATATATCGCAGTTGGGCGATTCCCTGTGCGGGAAGAGATGTCTACTACGGCCGGCATCGGGCACAGTGGTTGGGAAAACTCAGGGAACCCGGCGTCCGCCGCCGGGCCGAACAACTCTACCAACAGCTCGACGCGCTGCAGCAATTGCGCCAGCAGGCTCGACAGCAACTGTTGGCGGAGAGTCGCAAGCATTCGATCACCATCAAGTTGCGGCAGATCCCGTCTGTGGGACTGATTCGAGCGGCCCTGCTGGTGGCACTGGTGCAGACGCCACATCGTTTCCGCACCAAACGGCAGCTATGGGCCTACAGCGGCCTGGCCCTAGAGACCCGCACCAGCGCGGAATACTGCTATGCCGAAGGGCAACTACGGCGTTCGAAGAAACTTATCTCGATCCGGGGCCTGAACAAAGACCACAACCATGATCTGAAAGCTTTGTTCAAAGCTGCCGCCACCCTGGCCAGTGTGCGTCCCGGACCGCTGCAGGATTATTACCAGCAGCTGCTGGCCAAAGGCATCAAGCCGACCATGGCCCGGCTCACGCTGGCACGCAAAATCGCCGCTATTACGCTAACGCTTTGGAAGAGAGGAGAAAACTTCGACGCGGAAAAGCTAAAATCGCAAGCCGCTTGAGCGCCTCTAGTAAACCGTTGCTCCATCGCTGGTGATCTTCTCTAGTGGTGGCCAATCGGTTCTTGAGACGCTCGGGTTCGAGGGTGAGTATCCCTAACGCCTGTAGACCTATGGTGCTTCGCACCCAGTCTCTGTGATAACCCTATGCCCCCTCGGATAACCCGAAAAAGCAATAGGCCACGAGCCTCAGATAGAACCATGGTTGACACCGTACAACCGCAACGCTTGCGGAGCTTCAAAAACTGATCGGCGTCGTTGCTACTAGTGAGAAGATGCAGCTGCCGAGATGCAACAACGCAAACCTAACCCCCAAGGGACTCGACGCCAGGCGAGCACTCTCCACGATGAGAGGGGCTGGATGTCGCGGAAACGATCCGCCTCCGGTGGTGGGAGAAAAATGCTCCTTGACATCCCCTTTTATAGAACAGGCGTTAGCACTCAAATGGGCTCGTCCCTTGTTCTTAAGAACTCGGCATGAGAACGAATCGCTTTCAGTTTGTCTTCGCGCAGCCCCCGCAGATCCTCCTCAGCGAGGCGCCCCTCGTGAAGCAGCGTGCCGAATACAGACCCGAGCCTTGAGGCCCGATACTCGTATTTGTGATCGATCTCTTTCCGGCGTTGCGTCAGATGATGCTCCAACTCCCATAGGTCCGAAGGCTGCTTGATTGCGGCGGCCATCTGTTTTGCCTGCTGGATCACCTCCTGCAGTTCTTGGTTCAGAGCACGGTCGAAGGCTTTCCGGGCGACCTTCCGTTCCGACTTTGACCACCTCAGTTGTCCCTCCCAGGGATAACTGTCCGGGGCGGCAGGAGGGAATGAGATCCGCATATTCAGATCCTCCGTGGCGGCATTCTAGCTCCCGCTGGGACATGTTTTCCACCGGTCTCGAAGCGGCGAGTTGAGAACTCGTTTCCTGCGGCTTGAGGTCGGTGCCGAGATCAAACAGATCGTTGACCGGGTGCCCTAGATTCTGTTTACAGCCGAGATAGCGTTCCGTCGTCTGCACCGAGGCATGGCCCAAGAGAAACTGGATCTGCTCCAGCTCGCCACCGCTACTGTGACACAGCTTCGCACAGGTTCGGCGCAAGTCATGCGGTGCAATGTGCTGTAGTCCAGCTCTCTCACAGCAGGTCTTCACCACATACCAGACGACATTTTGCGAGACGCCTTTGCCCCATACCTTTCCCGCCCTGGCGATCGCCCGAAAGATCCTGCCTTGCCCGATGCCAGCCTGTGCGGCCCACTCGTCGAGCGCGACTTTGACCCAGCCTGGAATCGGCACGGTGCGGATATGCCCGCCCTTGCCGATCAGATCCACGATCGCCCAGTGCCCCTGACGCATCTGGACGTCGTCCACTTGTAAACCAGCCAGCTCCGATCGGCGCAAACCGCAACCGAACAACATGGCCAGCATCGCATAGTCGCGCTTGGCACGCAGGCTGCGACCGCGAGCACGCTCGAGAACCTCTGCGCATTGATCAACGGTCAACCAGTTCCCTGAGCGGAACCCAAGCTGTTTTACTCCCTTAACTCGGCTGATGCCGGCAGCCAGTTCTGGACTCAGCAACCCCGAATCGGCGGCTTCATGAGCGAGGCGGCGCACGGCGGCGAGCTGCTGATTGATCGTGCTTGCTGCAGGCCGCGGGATTCCAGGTGCATACGATAACGGACGACCACGATGCGGTTGAAGGCCAGGCGCGGCTCCGAACAGTACCAGGCGATGAATTGATCGATGGCATACTCGTAAACGCGACGCGAAGCTGGCGATGTCAGGCTGTTGAGCACTGCCAACTTGGAGTGATCCAGGTCTGGCAACCGAAGTACTCTGCGACGATAATTCGGTGGGCATTTGCGTCTGCGCATAGTCGACGGCCTCCTGTGCCGCAGGTTGGGACTACGGCAAGTCGCTCATGAAATGCAAACTGGATGATGGGGGATCGGAGGAAATAAGATCGTGATGAGTGTAAACGCCTGTGGCTGTTGAAAAAGTCCTTCATGTGGCAAAACCGCCCCTAATTGGGTGACCAAAAATGTATACCGAGGGAGCGATCGTCGTTTATAGGGCATTCTAGCGCGTCGAGTTTTCAGGGCGAGGACGCCAAAAGAGTTTTTCAACAGCCACGCCTGTTCTCGCCAACAACCACGATTCTCGCCGTGATCGAGCGATAATACTGTCATGCAAGTTGCGATGACAGAAGTGATTGCCGTCCGACGATTCTGGTGGGACGGCGAGCCAGATTGTCCGCTGTTGGTCGCCATTGGTAGGCCAGCAGACGCCAGACAGCAAAGGCGAGTTCTACTGCCCGATCCAAACGACTGGCTTCGGTAACAACGATTTCATGCAGCCGATCTTTGGTGTCGATGGCTTTCAGGCAATCCAGCTTGCGATCCGGTACGTGGATTGGCGCATGTTCGACATCAACGCCAAGAACGGTGGACGACTGCGCTGGGAGTTTGGTGATAATGGCCGATTGCCAGCAGAATGGGAACCGAAGATCGAGGATCAACCGCGTAACTTACGATAACGCCTGATAGCGCCAACTACGATTCCACTCGTCCTGTTGCTCCGCTTGTCACCTGCGGTCATTTAACACACCAGGCATCGGGTGTACAATCCGGCCACCCTTATAGTGCTAGTGTAGTCCAGTTAGCCGGCCAGAGTCCGCGACATGGAAGGACTATATTCCAGCGCACGTTATCGCGCCGCGTTCATCGTCGTCGGGATTCTCGCGTTTGCTCAAAGCGCGCAGCCGCAAGGCAAGACACCGGTGTCCTGCGGTGTAACAATAGGCGCCTCGGCGACGCAAGGCATGCCTCCGGCCGGGACCACCGGCGGAACGTTCCACGTTGCAGGAGCGGGAAAGCTGACCAATAAGCTCGATCTCACTAGTGACCTGCTCATCGTCGCTGACGGGGATCTGGACATCGACGCCGCGATCAGCCAGAAGAACGCATATCCGGCCCTGGGGACTCCCGCGATCAGTGTGAGTTTAGTCAGCATTAACGGCACCGTTACCGTTAATGCGATCGTCAGGCTCGGGGGCTCAGCCGCCGGAAAAGATGTAGCCGAGACCGGTTCTTTCGCGGCTATCGCCTTCGGTGAGCGCGGTACGGATGCAGGGTTCATCCGAATCAGCGGCGTGAACGTCAACATAACCGAATCCGTCCATGGTGGCGAGGGTGGATGGGGCGGCAACACAACCGCCAAGGCCATCTATCTTGGCCTTATCGAGGTTGGCGCGACAGCCTACGGTGGCTCAGGTGCTTCTGGAGGCGACGTTCTGATTTGCGGGGAAGACTCCATTCACGTGGGAGCGAAGTCCGGGACGATTCGACTCGAGGGCGGATGGGGAGGTTGGGGCGGAGACGGATGGGCAAAGGGTGCGGCAGGAGGGCCGGGAGTGGCGTATGGCGGCGTAGGAGGAGATGGCAGCGATGTCATTTTTCGCGACCGGGCTCAAACTGGCGTCGTGCAGGCGTTCATTGACCAGTCGGTGATCGTTGAGGCTGGCGACGGAGGTCCTGGCGGAAATGGCCATGCTTATGGCGGAGATGCCTTCGGGTTCTTCTTGCCACTTCAGATCAAGACGCGAGACCGAATAGAGGCGTGCGAAATGTGAGCTCTCGTCCGCAACCTGCAACGGAGGCATGAGGAAGGTGTAGAGCAGCCCAATCGGCAATCCCAGCACTAAGAACAGCACTGGCAGATAACGGTCAATTCCACGTTCCTCCACAACATAGCCCGCTTCGCACGCAAGATCGTCCTGCTAACTCCGTGGCCTTCTTCATGTCTCAATTAGCGACAAGGGCTACGGCTAGAAGTGGATAGTTTACGATAAATCTCGTGGCTGTTGAAAAAGGAACCAAAGCAGTAATTTCGGCCAAGTTCAGAGCTCGCGCAGAACGAAGATTCAACAACATACAAAGTAGATTTCGCGCCTGAAACACCCCAATAAGAGTTATTCAACACCCACAGGCGATTACACAGGGGCCGATTACCGACGGAGCCACTCCGCTCACTGAAGATGAGAGGAGAGAATTGATTGGACGGGTGAAGGCTTACCTCGACAGCATACGTCCGCCGAGAGAGGAGAACTTCAAAAGGGAGCGTGAACTTGTGCTGGGAGCGATGAACCAGCAGCAACGAGCAGTGTCGAGCGCATCCTGAGTCGCCAACGCAATGACGAAAGGTACGACGAAACCCGGGTACGTGAACGGGCATGGTCAGATCACAGTCCGCAACACAGGAGCACCGGGCACAGATCATCTGCAATATATCTTTCAGCTCGCCTGCTCTAACTGCGGCCACCACTACGGTGCTAACGGAGCGGATATTCACGAACGAAGATGCCCGAATTGCGGCGGCGGAAAGCCTGGACTTCCTGTCATGCTGAGCTCCCGTTAAGCAGATGCAGATACCGAGGATCACAGAGCTACTCGCGCCCCATTTTGCAGATGACCTGCAATGGGGCTGAGTATTCCGTCGAAGAAATACGCTCCAAAATGCGCCGAGATTTAAAAGTGAGCGAAGAGGAGTCCCGACAACTTTCGCCGACGGGTCGCAACAACGTCTTCGTGAACCGGGTCAATCGGCGGAAATCAAGAACCCGCTGCCGAGCGTCGTTTCCTGGCCTGCTGAATCAGAAACGACTATCAATACAACCGCATCGCTGCTAAGGGCCTTATTTGTGTGCTGTTGAAGTACCGAGTGCCGGGTGAGCGCACAACTCGGGTGTTTTCCGTTCCAAATCGACATTGCATCGCAGGGTGTGGCGGCGACCTTCTTTTTGGCGACGGCCTCGCCCGCGAACTTCAGAAGAACCTCCCGATCTTCAGGTGATGCAGCTCGCGCCGCAGTCCTTAATTTATAGGCCCGCGCCGTCCCTGCCGTCCGGCGCGCTTCTCTCTGTCGCGTTTTTTTCTGGACAGAGCGCGCGGTTGCATGTAGCTTGCTTGCTGCACATTGATTACAGGTCCGTAACAACTGGCCAAAATCTTGGACGATGAGGTTCACCGATGCTGTGCAGTCTCTTACGGTCGCGCGTGCGGGCATTGCCTTTGTTGGTTGCAGTGTCGATGCTCACCATGCCATTTTTCGGCGCGCAAGCCAGCGACACGTTATCTCCCAACTCCCCCCAGGATGTAGTGACCTACCATGGCGACAACAACCGCAGTGGCTGGGCTTCGTCCGAGACGCAGCTGACGGTGGCTGACGTGACGCCGAGCACCTTTGGCTTGCTGCATATGGTCACGCTCGACGGGCGGGTAGATGGCCAGCCGCTGTTTGTCTCCGGACAGACGATCCAAGGACAGGGAGTACACGACGTGGTTTACGTGGCAACCGAAGCCGACAGCGTGTACGCCATCGATGCCGACAGCGGAACGATCTTGTGGCACGTCCATTTCGGCACTCCGGTGCCCTACCAGTACAAAGACAATGACGATAATGTTTATCCGGTGATAGGGATTCTCGGCACGCCGGTGATTGACCGCACCCTGGGCAATTTATATTTCGTTGCCGATACCCTGGGCGCGCCGAGCGATGTCTTCACCTTGCACGCCATCTCGCTGAGCACCGGACGGGACGCGCTGACTCCGGCCGTGATTCAGTATTCGACCACGCTGTCCGATGGGACGCAGTGGACCTTCAATCCGCTGCACCATCTGCAGCGGGCGGGGCTGGTGGAAGCCAACGGCTGCATCTATGTAACCTTCGGCAGCACCGGCGATAGCGTGCCGACTCAGTCGCGCGGCACCATTCTTCGCTATGACGCCGCGACCCTGCTGCCTATGACCGGGGACATTACCAACCACCTCGACCAAACCATGCAGCCTTATTACCTGTCGTCGATCTGGCAATCCGGCTATGGCATTGCGGCCGACGCCAATGGCAACATATTTTTCTCCACCGGCAACAGCAATCCCTACTATCCCAGCTATTCGCAGGCCTTCAATCGGCCGGAGAGTCTGGTCGAGCTCTCGCCCGATCTGCTGATATTGGAGGACAGCTTCACCACCTACGACTACTTTCAACTCGACCAGTACGATAACGACGTGGGATCCGGTGGCATGCTGTTGCTGCCGGATCAGCCAGGTCCGATTCCACACCTGGCCATTGCCGGCGGTAAAGATGGTCGCGCGTTTCTGGTCAATCGCGACAACATGGGCGGCTATACCCAAGGCGGTCCGAACAATGTAGTGCAGACCATCAGTATGGGCTTGTGTTGGTGTGGCCCTTCGTATTTCGTCGGAGCCGACGGCGCGCTCCACATTCTGACTGGCGGGTCCTACGGTGTCACCAGTTGGAAACTGGAAACTTCGCCGACTGTGCAGTTGGTGCAGGAGACCACGACCGGCCCTTCTCCGGTTTATGGGCTGCCGGACGATGGCGGAACCATCCCTGTGATTTCCTCCAACGGCACGACCGCGGGCAGTGGCGTCGTCTGGTTCGTGCAGCGACCGGCGACGTCATCCGATATGAATCCCGGCACGCCCGTTACGTTGCAGGCATTCAATGCTTCGAATCTGCAGCAATCGCTGATCTCGATCGAGGGCGGCACCTGGACGCACGCTGTCAACAGCGAAGCCGACCTGGTTCCAACGGTAGCGAAGGGGCACGTTTATGTCGCCAGCAATCTACAGCTGCGGATTTTTGGTATAACCCACGCCGGATTGGAGAAGGTGACGGTGCCAAGATCGCTGATGCCGTCCAAGCCCGATAACGTTACCTGCCCGGCCGGCATTTCTCCTGCAATGTTATTCGGCAACCGGGCAGCGATGCATCAGTTGTATGGCACCGTTTGTCAGGCAAGTGGGAGCAGGATGACGTTGGCGCTGCGCAATGGCCACGCTGTCACGATCGACTTGAGCGGCGGCCTCGGCCCTAAGCATGTGCTGCTGACTCCGGGACGTCCGGTGCATGTTAGCGCTGAACTGGACAAAGCAGGCGTGCTTCATGCTCGCGAGGTTTCGCCATCGCACACCATCTCCCGGCAGACTCCGGCTGATCGCTAGCTGTGGCTTTGCCGCAACCGCTTTATGATGGAAGCTTGGTAGTGGCTGACAACAATGGCCTTGGTCCAGGCGCGTCATCTCAGCAAATTGTTCTACGTAGAACATTCCCATTTTGGGAAAACGCCTTAAAGAGTGTAACGAGACCAACTAACACGACCGTTAGCCAAAAGACCGTCAATATAACTGTCAGGAGCGATGATGCCACGGTCCCCGTACGCGACCACCCTATTATGGTGACTGTAAGACAGTAGTCGTTCCTGTCCTCAGATCAACCAGCAAGTGGCCCCATTCATCTGCAGCACCCCCGTTCCCACCCTCTGCCCCCCATTGGTCGTACACGAATTGATTATCGTTGACCCAATGATCGAAGTTCACAAAAGGTGTTTCATAATTTGGTACCGACACCAACATCTCAGCTTTGGCCGTTTGTCCATCGATCTCGTCAACGACCTGATTGTCGGTAAGATCGAGAATGGCGATTGTCCCGCTGGCACGATTGCTCGACAAGAGATAATACGCAAGATAGCGATCGTCCGGGCTTAAATCGTCTTCGAGATCGCCGAGCTCTTTCACCCAATGCGGACTGCGCATGAATTCGATCCGCCCGGATTTCAAGCGGGTGGCGGTCACCATGCGCGCAGCCGCATCCGCCCATTCTGTTCCGCCGCCATTACCTGCAAGGTCAACAAGGAGCGTATCGATCTTCGCACGTTCAAGCGTCTCGATCTGCGCAATGAAGGCTTCGTTGATCTGAGCAGCGCCAATTGATCTAAAGTGGAATATTGATCTGCGACTTGGG
>JASHXK010000477.1 GCA_030043575.1 Terriglobales bacterium | reverse complement strand
CTGCTTCCGGGCCTTAGCACAATTGATCTAACCAGGCAGACGCAGCGATTTTTTCCCACCGCTCGTAACGGAGCTCTCCATGGATCGCGCGACTCGCCCGGCAACCTGGCAGCTTCTGCTTGCCTTCGGCATTGTGTACTTCGTTTGGGGCTCGACCTTTCTCGCCATCCGCGTCGGCGTGCGCGAGGTCCCGCCGTTTCTGCTGGCCGCAATGCGTTTTCTGTTGGCCGGCGGTGTGCTGTACGGATGGATGCGGCTGCGCGGCACGGCCAACCCATGCCGGCGGGAGTGGCTCTCGGCAACTTTGCTGGCATCGCTGATTTTTGTCGGCGATTACGGCATGGTCTTTTGGGCCGAGACCCGCGTGCCCTCGGGAGTAACCGCCGTAATGATGGCGACGATCCCGGTGTTTATGGCGCTGTCGGAGATCTTCTTCCTGGGAACGCAACGGCTGACAATGAGACTTAGCATCGCGCTGCTCGTGGGGATTGCTGGGGTTGTGGTGCTGGTGAGTCACACGCTCGGTCTGGGCGAGAGCTCGCTCGACACCGCGGGCGCGATGGCACTGCTGATCGGGTCGATCAGCTGGTCCGTGGCATCGGCGCTCACCCGCAAGCTGCCGCTGCCGGCGTCCAAGCCGATGAGCTCCGCTGTGCAGATGCTCTGTGGAGGCGTACTGCTGACGCTAGTGGCGGTCTCGCTGGGAGAGTTTCGCGGATTCCATCCGACGGCTGTCTCGCGCACCGCCTGGATCGCTTTGGCCTACTTGACTGCGGCCGGATCGATCATCGCGTTCACGGCCTATGTCTGGCTGATTCATCACGAGTCGCCAACCAAAGTTGGGACCTACGCATACGTAAATCCCGTGGTCGCGGTGGCGCTGGGATATTTCTTCGCCGGTGAGCCGCTGACGGCACGAACTCTGGTAGGAACGCTGTTGGTGTTAGTAAGCGTGATCGTGATTACCACCATGCCGAAGAAAGTTGCGACACCGAATATGGAGGACGTGCTTCCCGCAGCGAATGTTTCCGAGGGCTAGCTGTCTTCGTTCCGGATGAGCCAGCCTTGTCATACCGCTGGAGAAGAAGCAACTGCATCTAACTTCCGAGTCGGTATCTTGGAGAATCGTGAATCGTGAATGCCGTGTGCATTCTGAGAGAAAATGGCCGTATGCAGTCATACTGGTTGCGCAGTGATGAAGACCCGCCGCCAATTCCCGTGCCGCCGGGTGAGGATCCGCCACCTCCGGTGCAGGAGCCTCCGGACAAGCCGGTCATTGGGCCGGGTGCGCCAGTGCAAGAGCCGGATCCGCGGCAGCCGCGGCGGTTAGGCTCTGCCACCTGACTTATAATCGAGCTCAGCCTCAGAATGAGCTCGCCCAGCGCCTCACAAACCAACCTCGCCCACAACGCAATCTCTGACAACTCGCAACAGCGATCGCATGGCTGGATCTGGATCGTGCTGCTGTGGGCGATCGTGTATATCCCGGGCCTGTTCTCGCCGGCCTTGCTGGATGACGCCGACTCCGTGCACGCCGAGGCGGCGCGCGAGATGCTGGTGCGGCACGAGTGGACCACGCTTTACATCGATGGAGTTCGCTATCTGGAGAAAGCTCCATTGCTGTATTGGGGGATGGAAGCCAGTTATCACGTATTCGGGGTAGAGGATTGGGCGGCGCGACTGCCGCTGATTCTGGCCGAGCTTGCATTGTTGCTGGCGACCTATGCGCTGGGCAAGCGGGCACTGGGCGGGCGCGCGGGCTTCTGGGCAGCGGTCGTGATGACACTTTCCATTGGGCCATATCTGTTCACACGGATTCTCATCCCTGACATGCTCATACCGCTGTGGCTGACGCTGGGCTTCGATTTCTTCCTGCAGACGCTGGAACAGGAGCGGCCTTCGATTGCGGCCTGTTGGGGATTGGCAGCGACGGTTGCGCTGGATGTGCTCACCAAGGGGTTGATCGGGATCGTATTTCCCGCGATCATCATCGGCATCTATCTGATTCTCACCGGCAATCTCAAGCACCTGCTGCGCATGCGGCTCATCTCGAGCACGATTGTTCTGCTGGTGATCGCAGCACCCTGGCATATTGCGGCGGTGATTGCGAATCCGGCGGCAGGCGAGTCGCGCGGATTTCTCTGGTTCTATTTCGTGAACGAGCATTTTCTGCGCTATCTGGGCAGGCGCATTCCTCATGACTACGATACGGTCCCGCTACTGCTGTTCTGGGCGTTGGTGTTTCTGTGGCTGTTTCCGTGGTCGGCGTTCCTGGTTCAATCGTTGCGAGACATACCGCATCGCTGGAGCGAGATTCGCGGCGCGATGAATCGGCGGCAGCGGGCGATGCTGCTCTTCGCCATATGGGCGGCGGTGATCCTGTTGTTCTTCAGCTTCTCGACGCGGCAGGAGTATTACGTGGTTCCCGCATTGCCCGCGTTGGCGCTGCTGATTGGCGGATGGATGCAGCAAGAGGAGGAATCGCCGGCAGATTCGTCGCTGCGCAGAGGCGGCCGCGTCGGATCGCTGGTTCTGCTCGTGATCGGATCGCTGGTCTTTGCGGCGGCGATATATCTGCTGGCGCAGAGCAAGAGCACGCCGCCCGACAGCGATCTGGCCGATTTGCTCAAGAAGGCTCCGAACGAATACGCGCTGGCCTTCGGACACATTTTCG
>JASHXK010000476.1 GCA_030043575.1 Terriglobales bacterium | reverse complement strand
CTTTCGATCAGTCCAGGATTGCTCCAGCGTGAAGCCGCTGTCGTGCAGGATGGCTTCGATCATGGCGATGGTGTACTTGTAGCTGTTTTCCGTGTGCAGGCGCTCGCCGCGATGGAAGGAAATATCGAGATCAAGAGCGGCTATGAAGACGGATTGCTGAGCCAGGCTCTCCAGATAGATTTCCATTCGCGAACATCGCCGATTCCAGAGCGCGATGTGCTGGAAGGCGTCGACATTGAAGTCGGCTTCGAGTTCGCGATTCAGACGCGCGAGAATATTCTTGTTGAACGCGGCGGTAACGCCTTGAGCGTCGTCATACGCCGGCAAGAGAATGCGCGAGCTCTTGGCGAAATCCGCACCCAGCAGGAGCGCGTCACCCGGGCGCAGCGTTTGCCGAATGCGGCGAAGGAGTCGAACCGAATGGTCAGGCTCGAAGTTTCCGATGCTGGAGCCGATGTACAACACCAGCTTGCGGCCGGTGATGCGGCTTAGTGCGGGCACGCCGCCGGTGTAGTCGGCAACAATAGGATTCACCCGCAGCGAGGGAAATTGACTGCCGAGCTGGCGCACCGCTGCGTCCAGCGCTGAGGGCGAGACGTCGATGGGATAGAACAGCGCCCGGCTCTGCCGCTCGAGGAGCTCTTCGATCAGAATGCAGGTTTTCGCCGCCGTGCCTGCACCCAGCTCGACCAAAGTTAGTGACGGTCCAGCCTGCTCCAGAATCTCGCCTGCGTACCGCTCGAGAATGGCGCGCTCGGTGCGCGTCAGGTAATACTCCGGAAGCCCGGTGATTTGTTCGAAGAGCTGCGAACCGATCTCGTCATAAAAGAGTTTGGAGGGAAGGTGTTTTGGCGAAGCGGTCAGCCCCTGCAGCACATCGAGCGCAATCGGCGAAGCGGTCAGGAGCTGCAGTTGCTTGCTAGTCGCCATTGGCCAGCCGAACTCCCATGAACTGCCAGCGCACATGGGGTGGGAAGAAGTTGCGATAGCTGGCTCGCATGTGCGACTGCGGGGTGGCGCAGGAGCCCCCGCGCAGCACCATCTGGTTGCACATGAACTTGCCGTTGTATTCGCCGACCGCGCCCGCAGCAGTCTTGAAACCGGGATACGGCGTGTAGGCGCTGCCGGTCCATTCCCAAACATCGCCGAACATCTGCGCGAGACCGTCGGCAGTACTCGCCGGTTGCGGATGCAATGCATCGGACTCCAGGAAGTTTCCTGTAACCGGGCGCGATCGGGCAGCCAGCTCCCATTCGAACTCGCTGGGCAGCCGCGCCCCAGCCCAACGCGCGTAGGCATCGGCCTCATAGAAGCTGATGTGACAGACCGGCTCGTTCAGCCGCACCGGCTGCAGTCCTTCGAGGGTGTAGTTCCACCAGTCGCCATCGCGCTCCTCCCAATAGAGGGGCGCATTCCACTGGTTGTTACGAACGCAATCCCATCCGTCCGATAGCCACAACAGAGGGCTGCTGTAGCTGCCATCGCGGATAAAGTCGAGATACTCACCGTTGGTCACCAGTCGTGACGCTAAGCGGAAGTCTTGCAAATAAGTGTTGTGGCGAGGACCTTCGTTGTCGAAGGCGAAGCTGCTGCCCTCAAAGCCGACGGAATATATGCCTTCGCGGAAGCTGTGCCAGCTGAGCGGCACGACTGAGCTTTCGCTGGCGGCCGCGTGCTCCACCTTGACCCGATACGCTGGCCGCAGAGGATTGGCCCACAATCCGTTCTTCACATCGGTGACGATCAACTCCTGATGCTGCTGCTCGTGATTGATCCCGAGCTCGATGAGTTCGACCGCGGCGCGCGGAAGCTCCAGCGTCAGCAGGTGGACCATGGCTTCGTCCACATAAATCCGGTAGGCGTGCACCTCATCCAGGCCGGGACGCGACAAGATGTGCCGCAGCGCACGCAGCGGACGATCGCCAACGGCGTTGTAGTAAGAGTTGAAGAGATTGCGGAAGTCTGGATGGAAGGGATGGAACTCGTCCATGTACGGCGACAGCACGAAAGTCTCGAAGAACCACGTCGTGTGTGCCAGGTGCCATTTGGCCGGACTGGCATCGGGCATGGGTTGCAGGCTGTGGTCCTCCACGCTGAGCGGAGCGCAAATCTTAAGCGAGGTTTCACGCAGCTTCAGGTATTGCCGCAGCAGGGACATGTCTTCCGGACATGTTGCCGTGCTCGAAGCGTGGCTTTCGACACTACCAGGTACAACCGGCCGTGACATAAATCCTCTTAGATGCAAGCAAGGCTCGGATCGCCGCGTTCCGGTGCCCAACAGCAAGCGACTCAGGAGAAGATGCGCCAGTCAAAAAGAAAGGTACAAAATTTGCGCTGAAACAATTCGCGCCGTGGCTGCGCTGGGTGGTTGGCCGCTAGATATCACTGGTTTCAGGACTTAGCGCTTCTTTCGCGAGGGGAACGGGAGCTGGAGCCGGTTTGGCTTCCGCCTCTGCCGGTACATAGGATGGAAGCTTGTACAGGCCTTGGAGATCGTTCCAACGGACGGCAAGCATTTCCAGGCCCATCCTGATGCCGTCGCGCAGAGGACTGATCTTGGAGCGGTGATCGTGCGCCCAAGCGACGGGGACTTCCGCAGTTCGCAGCTGGAACTTGTTGGCCAGGAACAGAAGCTCGGGATCGAAACCCCAGCGCTCGATTCGCTGACGAGTGAAGACGGTCTGCGCGGCCGTTTTGGTGAATGCCTTGAAACCGCACTGCGTATCGCGAAACTTCAGCCCCAGGGTAACGCGCAGGGCCAGATTAAAGAAACGCCCATACAATTGCCGATACCACGGCTGGCGCTCCGTCTGCAGCTCGGCTCGCAACCAGCGCGATCCGATGGCAACATCGGCGCCTTGCTCCAGAGCGGCAAACAGCTTCTCCGCCTCATCAATTGGCGAGGACAGATCGGCATCGGTAAACATTACGATATCGCCCCGTGCGTGCAGCATGCCATTGCGAACGCTGTATCCTTTTCCCCGGTTGCCGGGGTTTTCCACCAGCCGGACATTGGCATTCTGCTGCATAAAGCCGCGAACGACCGCGGCGGTGTCATCGCTCGAGCCGTCATTGACGACGATGATTTCGCTTGCCAACTGCCGCTTACCGACGTAAGCGAAGATTTTCGGCAGAGACACGGTAAGCCGTTCGCTTTCGTTATAGGCCGGCACTACGAAGCTGTAGCTCAATGCCATGCTCGCCCAAGGTTAGACGCAAATTCATTGTATGCCAGTTGTTCGACCGCTAATATCGAAAGTGGAAAAGCTTAGCTGAACAGACCGCGGGCAGGACAGTAACTGGCGCGATCGCCCGAAATTCGGGTAGTGTCTCATCTGGCATCAGGCCGGCTTGTTGCACAGGGTGGAGCACGCCTTCAGGCGTGCGTAAAAGCCGCATTGGGAGATGCGCTTTAGCGCCTGAGGTATCCATACCATTACCTCAGCGGCTGAAGCCGGGGGGCCGGACAAAGCTCCCAATGCACGCCTGAAGGCGTGCTCCACCCTACGCAAAGTTTCAAACTGAGTCACCACCGGTATTCGCGGTCGCTGGACGCAATATGCGCACTCTGGTTTTATTATTGGCCATCTTGCCGATGAGCTTGCCGGCCGCAGCCGCTTCGAAGCCGCACGTCGTCAGCCTGGGAAAAGCGCTGCCCGTCAAGCTCTTCATAGGCCCCTCCGAAGACAAGACCATGGATATTACGGTGCGGGCCCTGTATGTCGACACCAAGCTGAAGGACTTCACCACCGGCGAGGTGCACGACGTGACCGACCGTGAATTTGTCGTCCGGCGCGCCTATCGAATCAATGATGCGCTACCCGGCGAGCAGCGCAAGACTCCCAAGTGGCTGTGGCAGCGTGGCGGCTGGTTGCTGGTCGACCGCGTCTCGGGCAGGATTTCACTGGTCAAGCTGCCGGATTTCGATCCCTTTTACTCCGAGGTCAGCTGGTATCGCGACTACGCAGCCTATTGCGGCATCACATCCAGTGGCGAGCAGGTGAATGCGGTGGTGGCCGAAATCGGTGGCAGGAAGCCACTGTTTCGTAAGGAACTGGGCAAGGTCAGCATGGGCGATGCCAGCGACAGCAACTGCGCGGCACCGCAGTGGGAGCGGCAGCCGGCGCGGGTGACGTTCCTGCCGAAGACTGGCGAGAAGTTTACCGTCAATGTCAGCGGGCGCTTTGCCGATGAGGCGCCGGACAACGATTCCGACGAGGAATAGCGATTGAAGACTTTCGACGAGTTGCTGCGCGATGCCGAGATCGCCCACGGACATCTGTGTGCCGGCCAGATTCTTGGCGTGCGGCTGGCAATGCGCGGCTTGGAGCTGCTGGGCATCGACGATCCGTACGGTAAGGATCGCAAGCGGCTGATCACGTTTGTCGAGATCGATCGCTGCGCGACGGATGCGGTCGCGGTCGTTACCGGCTGTCGACTGGGCAAGCGTGCGCTAAAGTTTCGCGATTGGGGCAAGGTAGCGGCGACGTTCGTCGATCTGCAGTCGGGCCGAGCAGTGCGGGTATGTGCCAAGGAAAGTTCGAAGGCGCTGGCGCGGCAAATGTATCCGGAGATCGAGAACAAAAACCAGCAGCAGATGCTTGCCTATCGCCAACTGCCGAACGACGAGCTTTTCACAGAGCAGTGGGTGAAGGTCGAGCTGCCACCGGAAGAGCTGCCCGGTTACAAGGGCGAGCGCATTGCCTGCGCCGAGTGCGGTGAGGGAATAAATTTTCAGCGCGAAGTGCGGCGAGACGGCAGGATTCTGTGCCGCGGCTGTGCCGGCGAGCGGTACTACGAAGAAATTTCGTGAGCCGCGTTACTTCGGAGGCTGCGATGCTTGGGAATTGCGCGGTTCGGTCGAACCCGGCGTCGAGTTAAATGTCCCATCGTGGTGGCGACTCGGATCCGATATGCGAGCCGAGGCGCCGGCTGGAGTCGCAACCGCAGTGTGAGTTGTCGCTGTTGCGCCGGTAGTCACCGATGGACGCTTCGACGAAGGTGCGGGACGATGAAATACCGTGTGGTCGTGCTCCTGATATCGCTGTGCGAGCACGGGGGCGGCAAAGAATATTGAGGCGGTGAGCGTGAGAAGTAAACCTAGGCCCGGCTTGGACATAACCTTGATCTGTTGCAACCTAACGCTATTTTACGCTGCTGGGAACACGATAGACAGTCGGCCAGCCGCAGCGCAATAGCACTTTGCGGCAGTTAATTCCGCTTTTGGGACTTTCTGGCGACGGTTGGCCGACGAGCCGCCTGCCCCTTTGACGCCGCAAATCGGTGCTCATATTCCCGCAAATCAACCCGCCGACCTCTGAATCGCACACCTTCGGCTTCCAGAAGGAAGCGCTGCTCCATGGCATACTCGCCCCGCAGCGAGATGCGGCCGCCGGAGCCGAGGATTCGCTGCCACGGCAGTCCGCCAACCTGCTTCAATACCTTGCTTACGTGGCGAGAGCAGCGCGGATAACCAGCTGCTTTGGCGATCGCGCCATAGGTGCTGACCCGGCCTCGCGGGACTTTGCGAATTGCCGCAGCAATCGCGGCAGCCATCGCTGTCAATCCGCTGGAGAGTGGGTGGCTTGAGTTACGGTTCGGCATTCAGCGCTTAGCACTTGGCCTTTAGACAACCCATGTTTCCCCGCTCTTGCCAACGGGCAAATGCCAACTGCCAATTCTTACGTATATCATTTCGGGTGATGGCTAACTTAACTCGCGACCCCATGGCCCGTTTCTCCGATCGGGCGGAAGACTACGTCAAGTATCGGCCTCACTACTCCCACGATGTGGTACATGCCCTGACAGCGGCCTGCGGGCTGAAGCCGGAGCACCGGATCGCCGACATCGGCTGCGGCACGGGCATGCTGGCCGAGATTTTTCTGCAAAACGGCAACCCTGTGAGCGGCGTCGAGCCGAACCAGGCGATGCGGCAGGCTGGCGAGGAATATCTGTCGGGATATCCCAACTTCCGCATGGTCGAGGGCAGCGCGGAATCCACGACTCTGCCAGCGGCGAGCGTGGATTTTGTCGTTGCCGGGCAGGCATTTCACTGGTTCCGGCAGGCGGAAGCCCGCACCGAGTTCGCACGCATTCTCAAGCCGGGCGGATGGGCGGTGCTGGTCTGGCATCATCGCGACACGCAAGCCACGCCGTTTCTTCGCGCCTATGAGGATTTTGTCGGACGCTACTCCACCGATTACGAACAGGTGTCTCAGAAATATGTCGCGAACTACGACAAGCTGCAGCACTTCTTTGCGCCCAATGCGATGACCCTGATCCAGCAGCACAATCAGCAGCGTCTGGATTTTGAGGGCCTGCGCGGGCGGCTGCTCTCGTCGTCCTATATTCCGACGTCGGGCGATAAGCACGACGCCATGTTGGCAGCCCTGCCGGAATTGTTTTCGTCGCATGCCACCAATGGCCAGGTGACGCTGGAGTACGACACCAACATCTACTACGGACATCTCGACCGATGAATACCTCGCCCGCCGCGGTAGTGCTCCGGACCGAACATCTCGGACGCCGCGTCGGCGAGAAGTGGATCGTCAACGACGTTTTCCTCAGCGTGAATCGCGGCGAGTTGCTCGGACTGGTTGGCGCCAGCGGATCGGGCAAGAGCTCCCTGCTCCGTTTGCTAAACCGTCTGGACGAACCGACGACGGGCACTGTCTTTCTCGAAGACCAGGACTATCGCCAGATCCCGCCACGTGAGTTGCGGCGGCACATCGGTATGGTGACGCAGCGGCCATTTCTATTTCCCGGCGATGTCGCGTCCAATCTGCGATTCGGCCCAGAGCAACGCGGAGAGCCGCTGGCCGATGACCAAATTGCAAGCCTGTTGGAGCGGGTCGGGCTGCCGGGATTTGCGGGACGTAATGTAGCGAATCTCTCTGGCGGGGAGCAGCAGCGCGTTTCCTTGGCGCGTGCGCTTGCTAATCAGCCTGAGATTCTTTTGCTCGATGAGCCGACGTCGGCGCTGGATGAGCAGGCCAAGAGCGGGGTCGAGGATCTGATCCGCCATCTAGTGAGCGCCAACGGTTACACCTTTGTCTTGGTGACGCATGATCGCGATCAGGCGCGGCGGCTGTGCGATCGGGTTGCGCTGATCGATGCTGGGCGGCTGGTCCGGCAAGGAACGCCGGCGGAGCTACTAGGTGGCTTTGAAGGGCACGGCTTTAGCCGGGTCGACAGT
>JASHXK010000475.1 GCA_030043575.1 Terriglobales bacterium | reverse complement strand
GGGATTAATTCGCAGCGCCATAAAAGACGCTGCGACTGTCGACGGGCGGCGCTGGCTCAGCTTGTCAGCTTGAGGCGTGCATATCGCAGAATTCAATTCGAAGTGCGCTTTAGCGCCTGAGGTATAGCTAGCGCGTACCTCAGCGGCTGAAGCCGAAAATCTCCCGGGCCTCAGGCTGCACGCCTGAAGGCGTGCTTCCGCCCAGCCCTAGCGGCATCTTGAACGGGAGAGCTTCCAGGCACTCAGTTGTTCGGAAGGCTTGCGGCATGGGCTCGAGCGCGTTCTGCATCCGCAGAGCGCCCCGACAGCTCATAAAGTTGGGCTAAATTGAGCCAAGCTCGTTGGACGTTAGGAGCGAGTTGAGCAGCCTGCTTCTGAAACTTGACGGCTTGCGGGATATCCCCGATCCTTCGCCAAGCTTCAGCGCGGCCCGTGGCCACTTTGTAGAGGAAGGAGTTTTCACCTGTCCCTCGCTTGAGGTCTGAGGAAGAGCAGCGCATGGCTTCATCAAAGGCCTGCAGCGCGTCTTCGGGATCAGCCACACTGAGAGCATAGTTGCCCAGCTGCACCAGCATCGGCGATGGATCCACTTCCAGGTCGGCCGCCCTTCTGTAGGCCACAATCGCGTCGATAACACGGTCTTGCCTTCGATAAAAGTCGGCCAGTGCTGACCAGGTGTATCCGCCAGGAGCGATAGCGACTGCTTTCAATAGCTCCTTTTCGGCTTCAGACGGCCGATTCAATTGAGCGAGCGCGCCGGCAAGCATTGTATGAGCTAAGGGGTTTTCCGGAAAAAGCTGCAGCGCTTTCTCACTGGCGGACAGCGCCTCAGAGTTGCGGCCCAGGACCTGAAGCACTCCAGCGGCATTGATCCAGGCGGCGAACTCCTCCGCACTATTGTGGAACTGGGTGGTCGCGGGCAGGGGTGCTGTGGCACAATTCACGGGAAAGCGCTGGATCAACCCTTCCGTTTCTGGCGAACGGCGAACCACCACAACTGAAACTTCGTCCAGGTACACAGGCCGCCAGAGGTTGCTGGCGCAGAAGTTCCTGAGTGCACCTTCCATGCCATCGCCGTAGGACAAAAATATCGTATTGATGCCATATCGGCTGGCCTCAGTTTCCCACCCCGGAGAATCCGGCGGAATGTCTAGCAACCTGAGACTATGCTGCATGAATGCGGGCCCGAAAAGGGTGTCCACGCCATAGATATAGACGCGGCGCTGGGGACCCAGCTTCAAACTGTCATAGCCGCCCGCCCCATAAGCATTGAAAATTTCGCCCGGCAGGTTCTCGCGCTCAATGAATTCAGCCGCTCGCCGAGGAAACCACCAGCTCAATCCGGTGCCGAAGGTGGAGAGCTGCGGAGTTCCGCCAAAGTAAAAGCGGTTGGTGACCAGATCGGCAGAGCGCGCATAGACCAATAGAGCGAAGCACAAGACTGTCGAGCCTGCCAGAACCCAGCGTAGCCGCAGCGGCGCCCGTATCCGGCAGCCAAAGCGAAGCAGGGCGGAAGTTAAGATTGGTCCCGCGATGATCACTACCACGCAGGCGTATATCGACCCCATGCGAAAGTGCCGGAATGGCGCATAACTGGATGCCAATAAAATGATGGCCGCGCCCCATTGCCTCTGCAACAAAGCGATTCCCGCTGCTACGACTGCCAGCGCCAACAACAGGAACAGAGCACTTCGGTAGCCTCCAATGGAAAAAGCGGCCCGCGCGGTCGGCCAGTTCAGTCGGACGCCCTGCCATTCTCCGAGCAACCTCTGCTGCTCCGTGTTGGCGGTTCCCAGCGCCGTGCGGTAGATGCCCCATCCCCACGCATTCACGAACGTTACCAGGCTGGTAGCGACCAGCCACCTCCAGGCATGGCAAAGTCTTTGCACAGCGGCAGGCCTGCGTTCGCCTCCACTCATAACCTCCAATACCTCGGTTCCAACGTAGGCGGCGATGAGCCCCAATCCGGCCGCGAAACCAAAATGAAAATTGACCCAGACCAGCATGATCACCGGAAGCAGCCATAAAGCTGCGCGACCGGATTGGTAATACACCCACAGAATGGAGAGAAATGCGGCAAAGAACACTACGGTAAACATGTCGGCGCGCGGCTGCGTCCGTTGGGCGATCATGGGGACAGCGATGATTGCGATTCCAGCGCTCGCGGAGGATCCTCGGCGAAGCAGCAATGCTACGGTGCCCGCAGTTGCGGCAGCGCTTATCCATGACAGTAGCGTAAACCCGCCGGCCAGATACGCCAGATAGAGCACCACACCGGCACCGACGGGATATGTCCAGGGCTCGCCTGATGCCGTATAGGACAAGACATCGACAGATGGCACATGATGATGCTGAACGACCCAGCGTCCGGTAGCCATCTGCCAGCCGGTGTCGAGGTCGCCAACGGTGTGAAAACCCGCCAGGAATGCATAGATCAGCGCGAGGCCGGCCAGAACGAAGAAGGTACGACGCTCGAGGCTGGTATTTTGGCCGGGGATGAAATCTGAGTTGCTCGGGCCCACAGGGTTAACCGAATTTCCTCTTTGACCTTGAAAAACGGCACCATCATATACGCGTCGCGCTCGTTCGCGACACCGTGAAACGAGTTGTGCAGCCATGCCTTGGGGCCTGGACGGGTGGCCCAGGTCTCGCGGGGTTCGAGACCTGGGAGTTCGCTGATCGATCACCTTCACAGTGTGCCCGCAATCACAGCTTGCGGCAACGATTCTTTCTATTCTGCAG
>JASHXK010000474.1 GCA_030043575.1 Terriglobales bacterium | reverse complement strand
AGGGGCTGTGATGGAGACGCGCTATTTGCTGGACACGAACCTCTGCATTTATATCCGGCAGAAGCGGCCGGAGGCGGTGCTGCGCCGGTTCCGCAAGCTGCGTCCGGGAGAAGCTGCGATCTCGGTGATTACCTATGGGGAGTTGCTGTATGGGGCGGCAAAGAGCGCGCAGCGGGCCATCGCGCTGGAGCGGCTGCACGAACTGGTCCGCCTGCTACCCGCCCTGGCAATGCCGGAAGCGGCGGCCGAGGAGTACGGACGCATCCGGGCGGAACTCGAAGCAGCGGGGCAGATGATCGGCAATAACGATCTCTGGATAGCGGCGCATGCCCTGGCAGCTGAGTTGACGCTGATCACCAACAACCAAGACGAATTCCGCCGGGTGCGGGGCTTGAAGGTGCAAAACTGGGCGGCGTGATCCCGAGGGCTGCTCCCAAATTAGCTGCATGCCGGTCAGCTTCGGCGATCACAGCTGACATCCCCACCCAAGCAAAGGAAGCTTGGGTGGGCCACCCGTCCATGCTACCCAGGTCTCGAACCGCGCGAGACCTGGGGCACCCGCGACTGAGGAACCACCCAGAGATGTAAAGGATGTGTCGGGACAAAACGTAAAGCATGTCTTGGGACTCGACACAAAGGAAGCTTGGATGGGCCACCCGTCAGCCAAAATCTCCAACCTTCGGCTCCGCCCAGGGCAGGCTTTGAGGCGTCCGCCGACGCTTGCAACTTCTTTCGACGCGGGACATCTTCTGGTTGTCGACGGTTCGCATTTTCCCAGGCAGGGCTATATGCACAGAACACCAGTGTTGAGTCTTGTGCTGCTGGGCTGCGCGCTTTGGCTGCACGCGCAGGAGGGTGATCCGGGAGGGGATCGCTGGAAGGTATCCCACAGTCCCACCCTGCAGGGCTGCCTGGAGAACTCAGGCGGCTATTACCTGACCCAGAAGGATGGTACGCAGACCCGGCTCGAAGACGGCAACCATCTCAGCCAGTACGTTGGGCATGAGGTGGAGGTTAACGGCACGCCCCGGATTATCACGCTCGATACCACCGAAGACGGTGCAGCATCAACCGTAGAAGAGTTCACGATCTTCTATGTCAGCAATGTGAAGGATCTTGCCCCCCAATGCACTGCGGATACATCGTAGGCATCCGCTGTCGCACAACTCGGGCGATACGGGTTGAAACATCCTGCCCTCTACGGGCGATATGGATGCGCGCCCGTTCGACTGGCTGCGCTCGCTCAGGGCAGGCTCTATCGTGCGCCGGCACGAAATCGGCGCGCCCGGTCCTTCCCACCCCAGCGCGTACCAAGGCAGCAGGCTTAGGAGGCCCGGTCGTGCGCTTCGCAAAATAGGCGCGCGCAGGAGGACAAATCAGGAGTTCTGGTGGCGGGCGAGATCCTTCGGCAAGATTTGGGGCAGGATCCGGCGCAGCCCCCTGCTGCGAGATCAGTGTTATCACACGCAGATATGTGTTCTGACATGCATATCTAAGATTTTTGGTTACTGCTGCGGCGGGCCTTAGTTACCCCACGAACATGTCATAGTCTAACCGGAAGATTCTAAAGATAGTTGCGGGCACGAAAAATGTTCCACGAGGAACATTTTGAAAATTGCCACTTTTCGGCGGTCGGTCGCACGGAAAGCCGGATCGCGACGATCGGGCGAAAACGAAAATCCAGCGAATCTCCAGCATCCATCGCAATCTCCGATCACCATCGCTTCAGCGAATCTCGATGACACTGCCGCCGGCGGCCTCGCGCACTTCCTTGGTGCGTTCGATGACGCGATGAGTGAACGCGAAGATCGACTTGGCGTGCGGTGACTGATCGCCTTCGAGCACGATGGGATGGCCGCCGTCGCCGCCTTTGCGGATCTCGGGGTCGAGCTCGATCGATCCGAGAAACGGCACGCTGAACTGCTCGGCGGTGCGCTGGCCGCCGCCTTTGGAGAACACATCGATTTCGTGGCCGCAATGCGGGCAGACAAAGTAGCTCATGTTCTCGACGATGCCGAGGATGTCGACCTTCACCTGCCGGAACATCTCGATGGCTTTGCGCGCGTCCTGCAGCGAGACGTCGCTCGGCGTGGTGACGACGACCGCGCCGGTCAGCGGCACGGTTTGCACGAGCGAGATGACCACGTCGCCGGTGCCGGGCGGCAGATCGACGACCAGGTAGTCGAGCGCGCCCCACTCCACTTGGCTGAGGAACTGCTTGATGATGGAGTGCAGCATCGGCCCGCGCCACACCAGCGGCTTGTCGCCGGGCGAGAGGAAGCCGACCGAGATGACCTTCATGCCGTAACGTTCCGGTGGCAGGATGCGGTTCTCGCCGGCCACCGCGGGCGGCTCGCTCGAGCCGAGCATCAGCGGAACGTTGGGACCGTAGACGTCGGCGTCGAGCAGCCCGACCTTGTTGCCCATGCGCGCCAGCGCGATGGCGAGATTGACCGCCAGCGTGGTTTTGCCCACGCCGCCTTTGCCCGATCCCACGGCGATGATGCTGTTGACGCCCGGCAGCGCCTGCGGTTCCTGCGGCTGTCCCGGCATGTGCGAATGCGTATGAGAGCTCACGTGCGTTGTCCTGATGAGGTCAAGATGATGGGCGCAAACCTCGATTATACCGCGCAGCGGCCCGATCACCTGCCCGCGCGCGAGCCGCTAACATTCAAATGTTAATATAACTCCCAAAATCATTAACAGAGGTTATACGATGAGAAGCAACGGCGATTCAGGATTGCGCATGATCGCATGCCCCGACCCGCCTCGCGTGCTTTGAAAGGGCACAGCTTTAGCTGTGCCGCAGGCAAGCCCTTTATTTTTTCATTCCGAGTCGGACTTCAGTCCGACGAGGATGGCTGCCCCACCCAAGCCTCGTTGCTTGGGTGGGGATTTTCGTCCGAGTCACAGGCAGAGTTTCGCGTGAGTCGTTAGCCTCGCTGCTATGCCCTGGACTTCGAAGGTAGCGCGGTGAAGATTGAGTCGGATCGGACAGGAGGCGTGAAAGGAAGGGGCCGTCTCCTGGTGAGACTGGCTTCCGCGCCGGTCAGCTTCGGCGATCACGGCTAACATCCCCACCCAAGCAAAGTAAG
>JASHXK010000473.1 GCA_030043575.1 Terriglobales bacterium | reverse complement strand
CAGGTGTGCCTGGATTTCAGCGGAACCGGCCACGTCAGCATTGAGAATCTGCGTTTTAACGGCGGCACCAGCATCAGTGATGCGCCGCAAGTCGTCGTCCTGATGGGAAAGACTGTGGCCAGCGCGGCCGTCGGCAACGGTTCCGAGACCAGTTGGCATCAGGTAACAATCGAGGGATATGGCGATTACCAGGTCTATGACTACGGAGGAGAAGTGTGGGGCTGCACCGATTGCTATCTCGCCAACCTGAGCCCTAACGGCGGTACGGGCAAGGCCGTTCTTGTTTTCTCCTCGAACAATACGGCGGGCATCGTTTCGCCGTTTGCCAAGCTGCGTCCGGCGCCGGTCAGCATGACCACCGTACACTTCTCGGGCGGCGCAACCACCTTCGGCGTGCAAGGAACCTCCGTCGGCATCTTGTTCGATCCCTCGCGCTCAGGTATTGCCGACATCGGCTTTGCCGACGGATACGCGCATGTGAGCGGTCCGGCGTTCATCTCTGAGGAGTCTTCGGCCGCGGGTTCGCTTCAGGGAATACGAATCACAGGCTTTCGCGTAGAGGCATACACGCCATCGACGGTGTTCGCCGCGTTCTCCAACGTGGTGCAGCAGCTTACCATCGATGCCACCTATGCCAATCCGCACGCCCCAACCGTTGCGGTACTGCAGTTCAATCGAAGCACCCCGTTTGCCCTGTCTGCGGCTGACATCATGCTGCGCCCCAACGATTCACAAGCGAACTATCCCAACGTGGTTGTTTTCTGCGGGGCGGAAACGGTAGGGGTGACGATTCATGATTTTGTGGCGCGCGGCGGCGGCCCGCAAGGCAACGACTGCCCAGGCGCGACCGAAGTCTTCCACGGGGTCTACAACGGCTGCGCCGGCACTACGGACCTTTCCGGGGGCAGGGCTACGGTGCAAAACCGCTGTATCGTCGGATCCCGCCCGATTATCTGCACCGACAACTCTTCGACCTCGGGAGCAGCTTGCAGCGCGGTTCCGATACACGGAGGCGTCGCCCTGTACGGCAATGGGTCGGACAAGGTTTCCTGGGCTCAGCAGTAGATACTAAATCCTGTTGCCTCGCGAGGTTGGCGCACGGGCCTGGTTAGCCTTCTCGAAGCCATTTTTCTATTGCTTTCTGCAAATAGCATTCATATGCTATTGCATACTTATTCAACGTAACTGGGTCGTTCGTTTTGTACTCGAATAACCCAGGTCAGCCCGAGCGGACCCGCATCCGACCGCTGGGCTGGTTGGCTCCCCGTTCCACTCAGGGCGCTGTGCCCTCACCTCCGCGAGGTCAGCGGAGTGGTGTGAGAAACGTAACCGCTATAAGCGCCTCGAGAAGCTGCTATGACACGGTTAAATGATCTGGAGTTAGAGGCCGAGCGGCGACTGGAAGCCCAGTTGTCGGCTCCGCCTCCTCCGCGCGCGTTGCTGTTGTTGGATTTGGTGGCGCGCGAGCGCCGCAGCATTCTTCAGTTCGTAGTTGTCGGACTGATCCTCTCCGCAGCGGTGGCGTTCCTGATCCCGGTCCGCTACGAGGCGACCGCCCGCCTGATGCCGCCCGATCAATCCGGCGGGATGACCGCAACCATGTTGGGTGCGCTGGCCGCTAAGGCGGGTGATGGCCTCGGAACTATGGCTACCGACCTGCTCGGTATGCGCACCAGCGGCGCGACGCTGGTCGGCATCCTTGGCAGCCGCACCATTCAGGACGATTTGATCAACAAGTTCGACCTGCGGAAGGTCTATTCCAAAAGCAAGTACGAGAGCGCACGCAAGGTGCTGCAAGAGCGAACCGCTGTGGGCGAAGATCGCAAGAGCGGCATTATCACGATTCAGGTACAGGACAGAAGTCCGGAGCGCGCCGCCGCACTGGCCGCTGGTTACGTCAATGAGTTGAACGGTCGAGTCTCGCAGCTGACGACGTCTTCAGCACATCGCGAGCGCGTCTTCCTCGAGAATCGCCTGCAAACGGTGAAGCAGCAACTCGACGAGGCCACGCTGCAACTCAGCCGCTTTGCCAGCAAGACCAAGACGCTTGATCCGCAGGTTGAGGGCAAGGCCATGCTGGAAGCCGCCTCGACGCTGCAAGGTCAGTTGATCGCTGCCCAGGCGGAATTGAGCGGCCTCGAGCAAATCTACGGGCCGGACAATTCTCGTGTGCGCGCGGCCGCCGCCAAAGTGGGCGAGCTGAAATCCAAGCTGCTGACGCTCAGCGGAAATAAGTCGGCCCAAGGCGGCGACAACGCCGACGGACAGAATGCTCAGTTGTATCCCTCCCTGACGCAACTGCCGATGTTGGGCAATACCTATTACGATTTGTCGCGCCAGGCAAAGATTGACGAAGCGGTTTACGAAGCTCTCACCAAGCAATACGAGCTTGCCAAGGTGGAAGAAGCCAAGGAAATCCCGACCATCAAAGTGCTGGACGAACCCGTAGTTCCTGAGAAAAAGGTCTGGCCTCCGAGAACTCTGATCGTCACGCTGGGAACGCTGCTGGCATTTTGTCTGGGAATCGCATGGCTGGCGCTGCGCGACGCCTGGGGCATGCTTGACGCCACCAATCCCTACAAACTGGCCGTCGCCAAGATCAGGGTTATCCTTTCCAACGGACAAAGTAACGCCCGTCAACGGCTGGCTTCCTGAGCTGCATGAACGCCTCCCTTGCCACCGCTCCTGATACGAAAGAAATCACCAAAGCCGGCATGACTAACTCCGCTTTCGGTGTGGCCTCGCGCGCTACCAGCGGGTTTTGTCGCGCCGGCATCTTGCTTCTCATTGCAAGCAGGTACGGCCCCGCCGTCTTCGGCAAGCTGGCCTTGGCCATCTCGATGACGGAGATCTTCCGCATCTTCTCCGAGTTTGGCATCGACACGATTGCGATTCGCCGCTTTGCGCGAGGAGCCGCTGCTGAGCGTCCGCGTCTGCTGGCGCAGATCATCACTTCGAAGCTTCTCGCAGCCGGCGTTTGCTACTTCATCTCCCTGCTGGTTATGGTCGGCATTACCCGCGATCGAACCACTTTGCTACTGGGCGCAACCGCAGGCCTGTCGCTGTTTTCGGCGAATTTAGTCGGAGCGTTTTCCAGCTACTACCAAAGCCAGCTGCGGATGCGCGAGGCCTTTCCGGCCACACTTACGGCCTTCAGCTTTTATGTTGTGCTTGCCGGTCTCGCGATCTTCACCCACAGCCCACTGATGCTGGTTGTGGCTCTGCTTCCACTGTGCGAGTTCTTCAACTTCGGGCTTCTCAAGCACAAAGTACACGACATTCCGGAGATTCGCTTCGACTTCACCGCAACGGTCAGTCTCTTTCGCGAGAGCTTGCCTATTGGCCTGATGGCAGCGATGGTCATGCTTTACTTTCGGCTGGACAACATACTCATCTACAAGTTCGTCGGCAGCGCAGCGCTGGGCCTCTATGCCGCAGGCTTCCGCATCGTCGAGCCCGCGCTGATGGTTCCGCATGCTTTCTCAATCAGCTTGTTTACGATTCTGTCCAGCCGTTTCGAAGGCGGATCTCCACGCCGTCACATCGTGCAAGCGATCTTTCACGCCATGTGGCCGGCATACGTCTTCATCATCTGCGCCGCCGGCGTGCTCGTTTTCGGCGGACAGATCCTGCTGCGCCACTTCGGCGCCGGTTATCTTGGCGCCTACCCTGTGCTTCGGGTTCTGTCCGTCGTCCTGTTTTTCCGCACGGTAAATATCACGCTCACTTCCATTCTCAACTCGCAAGGCCGATATGCAGCGGTGGCTAAGATCACGGCCACCACGTTGCTGGTCAATATCGTCGCCGCGTTCTTGCTGATTCCATCGTTTGGAATTCAGGGTGCAGCCTGGGCGGCGTTCGGCACGGAGTTGTGGAATATGATCGCCCAGATCTTCTGCGTAACCTATGAAAGACGAATGAAGCCTGAAGAGCCGGTCTATGGCTTGGTCTGCGTGGAGCCGGAATGCGACTAGCGATTAATGCAACCTTCGCCTCCGAGCGCCACAACGGCATCACCACCTTTGTCGATGGCATCGTGCGATGTCTCGGCAGCCACGGCCACGAGCTGTTCGTGTATTCCTCAGCCGAGCGCTATGCGAAATTCGAAGGCGTCACGCTGCGCCGAACTCCGATTGGACTTGTCTTTGATGGCAGCGCCGCCAATAATTTCCGCCGCTTTGCCTGGACTCAGGCGACCCTGCCGGCAAAGTTGAAACGTGACAAAGTCGATTTGTTCTTCTCTCCAGTCGAGGGTCTCTTACGATCGCCCGTGCCGCAGGTCGTCGCTGTACACGATCTCATTCCGCTGTTTTATCCGGCAGAGTGTCCGCGCCTGCATCATTACTACAAACGCGTGCTGCCCTACATCCTGAAGGGCAGCGCGCGGACAGTAGCGCCGTCGCAACACACCAAGAGTGATCTCATCGCTCGTTACAGCCTGCCGTCGGACAAAGTATCGGTCGTCTACTACGGCTTGCGTTCAGAGCTGTTCGATACCGGCGCTGACAGCAGGCCGGCTTGTCTCCAGGCTGATCGATATTTTCTGTTTGTCGGCACCTTCGCTCCGCGCAAGAATCTCGAAACGGTGGTTCGCGCGTTCGCGAAGATCCACAAGGATGTTCCTGAAAAGCTGGTTGTCGTCGCCTATCCCGATGAACGGCAGGCGACGATTTGCGAGTTGGCGCGATCCTTGGAGGTTCTGGACCAGATGGCTTTCTGTTCCGGCTTGAGTGACGCAGAGCTCGCCTATCTCTATCGGCACTCTACCGGACTGATCCTGTTGAGCGAATATGAGGGTTTTGGTTATCCGCCGCTCGAGGCTATGGCAACCAAAACGCCGGCCATCGTAAGCGACTCCACTTCGCTAGCCGAGGTCGTCGGCAATGCCGGGATAACTGGCAGCTGTCGCGACTTCGATGCCGCTGCTGCAGCGATGCGGCGATTAAGTCTCGAGAAGCTGTATCGCGAATTGCTGGGAAAGACTGGTGAGGCCAGGGCCAGGCAGTTTACATGGTCAAACAGCGCGAAGCAGCTTAGCGATGCTTTGGTAGCAGCGTGCTTGTAGTTCCAGCAGGCTGCTAACGACTACGACACCCGAGGCGCTGAGAACAGATGACAACGGCGTACTATCCAACCGAGTCGCTACTCAAGCCGGCCGTGGGCTTTAGTCTTGCCTTGATTGTTGCGCTAGCCGTCACAGTGGGGCACTTGCCGTTTTTCGCCTTCGCGATCACCTTGCTTGGCCTACTCATCGTTCAGGTCGCCGACAACTCGCTCGGCAGTTGGTTCTTAGTCCTGACATCAATTCATGCGGTCTGGAGCTACTTGTCGGTCGCTATGCCCGGCAGCGACAGCTCAACTGCTAACAATGCTTCCTATTTTGCGCTCGAGGCCTTCAAGATCTACTTTGTTGGCATAAGTGCGATGTTGATCGGCTACGGCCTGAGCAACAAGCCTACTATCCGCTGGCGACCAATCAGCCTTCAGACAAAACGATTTGATGGGTGGGCGCTTGCCCTTGCGACTATCGGCTCCTTGCTTGTCGCCTACGTTCTGAATGGGATCGGCTTTGTACAGATGATCCTGACCGGAACATTCAGTCGATACTTTGGAGAAGAACAGGTGGGATCGGACTACGCCCTATACCAATCTTTGTTGCGGCGTGGTTTGGCCATACTAATCGTTGTCGCCCCCCTGCTATTGCTTCGCTGGCAGCAAACCAGGTCAAAGCTGCTGCTGCTTGCAGGACTCGTGAGTCTTATCTTCATGCTCTCGACCGTCAGGCGCGGACCAATCTTCATGGCCTTGGTGGCGCTGGTTCTGAGCAATACAGTCGCCGGCAAACACCGGCGATTGATTGCCATTCTCCTGGTCTCGTTCGTCGGCGCCTTCTTCGCTGTGCAAGCCTTGTTAGTCACCATTGACACCGATGCCGACACCGCGCTCGCCACTACCGCCTTTGTGCTGCGCAGTGCGACCAGCGAGGTCAACGACCTCGCATGGGTCTTATCTGAGTGGAATCATCATTGGTATATGGGTGCTACGTGGTTGGCTGCGCTGTGGCCGCTGCCTGCAACCATCAGCAGCTTCAAGGATACTTATGTCCTGACTTCGGTCACCAAGGACATTGTAGGTATCTCGCGTGAATTCGAAAGTGGCGGCCTGCGGATTTCCATGTTCGGCGAAGCCTACTTGAACTTCGGCTATATCGGAGTCATCGGCTTAGGCTTGCTGTTCGGCTTTCTGGTTCGGCGGTTCAACGGATTGGTCGATTGGGCAAGAAGCCAGGGCAAGTTAATCTTGTTTCCGTGCATGTTTCTCTATCTCGCAGGACTTTACCAGTTCTATCTGAGCGGTACCGGAACATTGCCCGATTCGATCTTGAGTTTCATCGTCCTCGCAATTCTCTATGGAGTGTCGAGACAAAAGAAGTGTAGTGTGGCGCTTTAGCTCCGCCCTGGGCCGATCTGTGACACAGACCTGAAAGGCCACACTTACCTCAGCCAAGAAATTGCCGATAAATCACCAGGTGGCGCTGCGCAAAATCTTCCCGCGTGAAGCTCTGTGCCCTTTGCAATCCCAGTGTTTGTAATTCACACCATCGGTCGCTGGATAGCAGGACTTTCTCGACCGCTGCTGCGATCGATTCGGGATCGTGCGGATCGAAGTACTCGGCAGCTTCGCCACCGATCTCGGGCAGTGAGGCGGAGCGAGAACACGCGACCGGAGTGCCGCAAGCCATCGACTCTACCACCGGCAATCCAAATCCTTCCTCGAACGACGGTAGCACTGTGAGATCGGCTCCCGAGTAAACACTGCGAACTTGCTGGTGGCCAACCTGCGGCACAAGAACAACCTTGTCTTCCAGTTTCAGACTGCGAATCAAATCCATCGCCGACTGCCTCCCAGCTGCATCGTCTCCGACAACCAGAAGACCATGGGGAACTTTACCGCGCTGCTGCGCAATTGCAAAAGCTTGTAGCAGCCCTTGAACGTTCTTGTTCGCCTTCAAATTTCCGACGAACAGGATGTAAGGCCCGGTAAATCCGAACTCGCGATTGATATTCGCTCGCGCGGCCTCGCGATCTTCGCGGAAAATGTGTGCGCCGATGCCGTTATAGACAACGGTGATCCGCTCTGCGCCCACGCCGAGATGGTCGACAATCTGGCGCTTTGAGTATTTCGATACTGTGAAGATGTGGTCTGCGCGCCGTGCCGCCAGGCGCAACATAGGCTGCGCATACACTAGGCTCTGGATAGTTCGGCGGTAGGTACGGTCAAGAATGTGATTCAAATCGTGGATGGTTACCAGCAGGATTCCTTTTCGGAATAGCGGCGCGTTGTAGTGCGGGACATGTAAAACATCAGAGCTTCCTACTGCCCGCGGAATCTGAAACTGTTCTCTCACGGAATAAATGGGAGCTTCGACGATTTTGACGTCGCAATTAAATTGGCGCAGAGCTTCTTGACCTTGCCGTGAGGTCAAAAGCCGTAGAGGAATACCCTCTTGCTTAAGCAGTTCGCTAATGAGATTCAGGGTGTAGGTTCCGATACCCGTGCCGAGCATCCGCGCATCCAGCACCAGGGCTCGCACTTCAGATCTTTCTGCTATCAAACCCGGTATAGGTTCGCGCGAGGAGGAGATCAGAATCACGGGCGGTAAGGTTGGACGTTATTTGACAATGAAGCATTGATCGGCAAAGACAGAAAGTCTGCTCGCCCCCTCTAGACCGGCAACCGATCGCGCCAGTCATAAATAGCCTGGCCAAGAATCTCGTCAAAGCGCCGGAGAAAGCGTTCCGGCGCAAATCCAATGGCTCGGTTTCGTAGTTCCTTCTCACAGAAAGTACGGCTCTCAAACTTGACCATCGCCTCCTGCAAGCCTTCCGCGGTTTCAGTGGAGTAGAGTTCGGCGGTCTTCGGGGTCATGGAGTCCAAAACCCCGCCTTTGGCAAAAGCCACAACCGGACATCCGGCTGCAATCGCCTCTACCGGAACGATGCCGAAATCCTCGACGCCGGGAAATAGCAAGCCGCGCGCCTTCCTATAGTATTCACCCAGGCAGGCGTCATCAACAAAGCCCAGAAACTGCACGCTGGCGTGCAAATCTCGAGCCAGCACCCGCAGCTTTTTCTCTTCCGGTCCGGAGCCAATGATCTTCAATTCCCTTCCCAGGCGCGCGCAGGCAGTAATCGCCTGATCCACCCGCTTGTAGGGCGCCAGCGCTGAAACCATCAGATACCAGTCTTCGGGTGAGCGGGTAAGCGCGACATAGCGATGCACATCAACCGGCGGCGCCAGGATTTCCGCTTCGCGGCCATAGTGCCGCTTCACTCGATCCGCAACGAAGTGTGAGTTCGCGATGAAGACATCAACTCGATCGACCGTTCTGCGATCATAAGCCTGCAGCATTATAGCCACTGGCTTAAACATGCAACGCGATGCCAAGGCCCCAACCTTATCCGGACCGAAGTAATCCTCAAAGCGGTCCCAGATATAACGCATCGGGGTATGGATGTAGCAAATATGAAGAGGCCGCGAATCCCTTCCCTTCTTGACCATGCCCTTGGCTACTGCGTGCGAGGACGAAATTACCACATCGCAGTCTCTTACTCTGGATAGTTCCGCAAATAACGGGAAGAGCGGCAAATATTGCCGGTATTTACTGCGGGAAAACGGCAGGGATTGCAACAGACTCGTCTTAATTGGTCGATTCGCGATCGTGTTGCTGACCGACCCGGGAATGTACAACAGTGTCGAGAGCGGAGCGTTGGGAAATCTGCCGCAAATGACTTCCAGTACCTTCTCACCCCCGCGCATACTTACCAGCCAATCATGGATGAGAACGATTCGCAGTGATTCCAGGTCTAACGATGGCGACAATCGTTTCTCTTCGCCGGCGTAGGCGACCTCGGCTGCCTGGTAATGCGAGAGCCCTGGATTACTCGGGGTCATTGGATGGAATTATCGCGGTTACAGAGGTGTCTGATCCAGCAAAAGTTCGGACCGTAGTTCACAGCCGCCGGCTCGGCTTTTCCGGTTTGAGATAGCCGAGCCAGCGCCCGATTCGCAGTTGAATTCGCGCCCAAAGATTACGGTGGTCTCGTGAAGGCCGATTGATCAGAATCGCCATTGCACCCATAATCCCCGCTTACGAGTGAATAAAATAGCGGCGCAAGCCTGGCCCGGGTGACGCGGCGATCCTAAGTTCAGCTACATCGCCGGTGCAGGGAGTTCCAGCTTCGTCCCCAACCCCGCATACAAATAATTCTCCCCATACGCCTTCTTCAAACGCGCAAACGCCGGCTCCCCTGTGCAATGTCCCGGCGCGATCATCTGAACCTTCCACTTTGTCTTCAAATGCTCCACCACCAAATCAATCTCCTCCACTGGCGTGGTCACGAGGTGCAACCCCCCAAACACAATCTCCGTTCTCGGATCCACCGCGCCTGCCGCTTCCAGAAT
>JASHXK010000472.1 GCA_030043575.1 Terriglobales bacterium | reverse complement strand
TTTCCGCCATCGTCTCGCACGCGCAAAACGCGCGTCATCCCTTCAACTTCGACGATGCTGCTACGCTGCGGCACGCCTCGGCGGTCGCCGTTTCGCCCGATGGCAAGACTGTTCTCTACCGCGTCGGCTTTGGCGGCCAGAAGGGTCCAAGCAACACGGAGTGGTATCTAATCCCAACTTCAGGCGGTGACGCTCGCCATCTCACCATTCCCGAGCAGTTCAAGCCATCCGGCTTCACCGGCGACGGCAAAGCCCTGTACGGCACGCTGAAAGTGAACAACGCCGAACAATTGGCGACGCTGCCGCTCGCGCCCGCTGACACTCCTGCAGCGGCAGCTGCAACTCCCACGCCGCTCACCGCGTTGCCCAAAGGCATTCAGAGCGCCTTGATCTCGCCCGACGGCCGGCGCTATGCCATACTTGCCGACCCGCGGCTTCCCGATCCGCTCGCCGATGTACACAACGTGATCGAGGCCGAGCCCACGAGTCTCTACATCGTTAATTCCGACGGAACCGGGGGCGCATGGTGGTGTCCCACATTGAAGGACATCGCCGAAGAAGGGATTGCCTGGTCGCCGGATGCCGCATCCATCGCGGTTCTTTCGCAAACCCCGAAAATCGGATTCCACTACACTCACACCAACATCGACGTGTGCAGCGCGTCGGCGACTCGCCACATCGCGACCACCGATAACGCATCCTCCAATATCGGTTGGATCGACGGCGGCAAGGGTCTCGTGTTCCTCAGCACGACGACGCAGGTCTTGACTCCCGACCACGTCTGGACAGTCCCTGCCTCCGGTGGAACCCCGCAGGATCGCACGCCTGATCTGCCGGCCAGCGCCATTCACCTTTACGTTGATCCCAGGGGCAATGCCTGGGTGTGGGTCGCGCGCGGCGTTCAAATCGAGATCGATGCCTTCAAAGACAGTGCGCTGCCCCCCACCTACAAGTGGGCCGAGGGCACCATCAACAACATAATCACGCCGGAGATCGCATCCGCACCGGACGTGCGCGTGTTCACCGTGTCCGATCCGCAGCACGCCGGCAACGTAGCCGTCGCCAACGGCAGCACGCTGCAGCGCATCACGCATGAAGGCGATGAACAACTGGCGAAAGTCGCATTGGGCGACGTGCGCGCCGTGCACTGGAAGAGCGCCGAGGGCATTGCGCTGGAAGGCATCGCGAGCTTTCCCGCAGACTACAAGCCTGGCCAGAAATACCCGTTCATGGTTCTGCCCCACGGCGGGCCCGAAGCCAATGACGTGTTGGACTTCGATTGGTTCACGAGAATCATCGTCGGCATGGGTTACGTTGTCTTGCAGCCGGAGTATCGCGGATCCACCGGCTATGGCAGCGAGTTTCTCAACGCCATCTATCAGCACTTCGGCGATCGCGCTTACCGCGACGTGGACAGCGCCACGGACTATGCCATCGCGCAGGGCTGGGCCGACCCCGACCGTCTGACCATCTTCGGATGGAGCGCCGGCGGCTTCATGTCAGCCTGGACGGTGACGCAAACCCACCGCTACAAAGCCGCGATTGAAGGCGCCGGTATCACCGACTGGCTCACCTTCATCTGGACCAGCGATGTGCAGCAGTTTGACTACGACGCGCGCTGGCCCGACAAAGATCCGCAGGCCTTCCTGGTCTTTTCGGCTGCGATGCATTCCGAGGACGTGACTACGCCGCTGCTGATCCTGCACGGCGCTGCCGATGAGCGCGTGCCGACCTACGAGGGCCGCGAGCTGTTCGAGGTCATGGCCGCGCGCGGCAAAACGACGCGCATGGTCACGTATCCGGGATCGCCGCACTTCCCGGTCGTGTGGGAGCAGATTCACGACGTCTTTCGCGAAGTTGCCGCCTGGCTGGCTCGCTACAATCCTTGATCGCTGGACGCCGGCGCCAAACCGCTGACATCAGCTTTGCGTTTTGGTCGAGCCGGAATGAAAGTACTGCTTGATCATCGGGATCAGATGCTCCCACCAGGCTCCCTGCCAATCAACGGCCGGCTTGGGCAGCGCCTGTATCTTTGCGAGGCAGGCATCGGCTTTCGCCGGTTCGCCGAGATCGCGATAGATGGCGGCCATGTTCTTCAGGATTTTCGTACTCTGCTCGTCGTTCCACGATTCCCCCAGCGCCTTCGTGTAGTAGTCCAGGGCGAGTTGGAGATTGCCCGAAAAATGTTCGTAGGCGGCAACGCTTACGTTGACGAAGGGATCCTCGGGCTCGATCGCCTCCGCTCGCTTGAAGTGCACGATCGCCTCATGCGGCCGGCCGGCCTCAACCAGTGTGACACCGAGAAAATATTCCGCTTTCCAGTTATCGGTGGTGACCTCGGTGGAATGTGCCCACACCGTGACGTTGTCGTGCCAGTAGCCGATCTGCTGCCGTGTGACCAGGGTCAGCGCCAGTAGCGCCGCAGCCCCCAGCGCCGGCAGCACAGCTTTCGGGAGATGCCGCTCGCCGGCCCAGTCGGCCACTCCCCAGCAGACCATGAGGAAGAGTCCGATGAACGACACATAAGCGTAACGGTCAGCCATGCCCTGCACATCGGCCTGCACCAGCCCGATGCACGGCACCAGCATGATCAGGAACCACAACCATCCCACAATGTAGTACCTGTGCCGTCGCGCCCGCGCCGCCAGCAAAGTAATGAGGGTCAGGACCAGGATCGACGTTCCTACCTGCCACCAGTGCAGATCCTTGCCGGGATGCGGGTAATACAGTGCCAGATTCGTCGGCCAGAACGCCTTGCGTATGTAACGGGTGTAGGAGACCAGCGCATTCTCGATGCGGATCCACAGGGTGTAGGGTTGCTTCTCGCCGGCTACATGCTGCGCGATCACCGTTAGCCCTGCGTCGGCGATGCAGATGACAAAGAGCGGAATCTTCTCGATGAGAAGCCATCGCCATTCGCCGGAGGGCCGCTCTTCGCCATTCGTCATTCGCTTGTCGCCAAACAGTCCATCATCGCTTTTCGCTCCTTGTGCCACGGAAATTTCAGCCGAACCGTTCTGGCGAAGAGCGAAAGGCAAAGAGCGAGGAGCGATCCTTTCCAACGGCCAGTAATCCCACAACAGCAGTACCAGCGGCAGCATGATGATCTGCGGCTTACTCATCAGTCCGAGCACAAACAAGCCCGCCATTACCACATACCGCAGCAGTGCGGGTTTGCTCGCGTACCAGCGATACGCCGCCAGGGCGAGCAGGCAAAACATCGTGCTCAGCATGGTTTTGCGCTCGGCGATCCATGCCACCGACTCGACGTTGAGGGGATGCAGAGCGAACAGCGCCGCGACCAGGAAGCTGCGTCCGGCGTAGCCGGTCGCCCGCTTCAGCACCCAGAACAGCAGGATTGCATTCAGCGCGTGCAGAACCACGTTTTCGTCATGTGGGGGCGCGGGATCGTATCGGAAGAACTGGATGTCGGCCGCATGCGATACCCACGTCAAGGGATGCCAATTGCCGGCGTAGCCGTGGGTGAACGCCCAGAAAACTACGCCTGGCGTCAGTCCATCGGAGATGTGAGGATTTTTCGTGATGTACTTGAAATCGTCGAGGTTGAAGAAGGGATACTGGTGGACCGGCCAATACACCGCCAGCGTCATTATGGCCAGCAGCAGGCTCAAAACAACGGTGCGCAACTGCGAATCCCGCGACAGAAACCTGGTTTTTGCATGTACGGTTACTTCCGGTTGGATCCCAGCCGAAGCCACAGCACTCCCCTTTGTCGGCGACGAGTATATCCGATTCGACTTGTGTGAAGCGCCCGCTTTTCGCAGCGTTACACCATAACCTCATCCTGAACGGGCTGCCGATGAGGCAGGAAGCGCACGGCAACTGACCAAAGCAAATACACCGAAAGTATCAGCAGCTCCGGTTCAATGGCATGCCGGTAACGCAACTCGGTGACGCTGATGTAGTAAGTCAAAGGATAGAACACCAATACCGTCGCGAACAGAAATGTGGCGTGAACCCGCTTCTTGATCGCAAGAACCAACCCCGCCACGGCCAGTAGCGAGGACGCCAGGAAGAGCAGGTTCTTGAGGTGCCGCAACGGCGCAAAAGGATCGTCAGCGTTGTCGTACTTCTCGGGAATTCCGCCCCAGAAGTAATAAAACCGAAGGAGGCACAGTTCTACGAATCTTTGGGGATGCTGCGCCACCCATTCTTTTCCTTCATCAGCTTGCTTCTTATTGATCTCAATTTCGCCCAGGTGCTGATAGACGGCAAAGATTTGCCCGTTGGCAGCCATATCGTAGTTGGCGACCTTTACGCCCTGGGACAGCGGATTGTTGCCCGAGCGAAATTCGTTGCCGAAGTTGTCGCGGATGAACACCATCTTCCCGAATACCACGTAATTGCGTACCAGCCAGGGGCTCAGGGTTATCCAGAAGACGGCTGCCCCCAGCAGTACGGGGGTCAGAAAGCGTTTGCCGCGGCGGTGCAATTGATAAGCGAGCCAACATCCGGAGAAGGGAAGCCACGCCAGTTCCGCGGTATTGGTCAGTCCGGCGATACCCCACAACACGCCATAGGTAAGCCACGATGTGAGACGAGCGTTGCCTTCCATCTCCAGCGTGAGCAGGAACAGCACGCTCAGCAAGAACGCCGACAGAGTCGACTCCCAAATCCAGTCGACGGAATAGTAGATGGCAAATGGGGACGAAGCCCAAAGCCATCCCGACCACACGGCCACAGTCTCGTTGAAGACGCGATGCGCAATGCGATATACGGTCCAACAGGTGAGCGCGGAAAAGATGCTGTTGAACACCACCATGGCGAATCCGGAGCCGTACGAGAAGACGCCGAATGCGCGAAAGACCAGGGAAGTGATCCAGGGATAAACGGGAGCAATCAATGCGGATGGCCCCGTCGTGGCCACATACGGATCGCTGTAGCCACGGCCGGTAGCGAGAGAGCGAGCCAAATTGGCCGGCTCGAACATGTCCCAGAGCCCGACGAAATGGTACGAGCGGGTGATCAACGAATAGACCACCCGCACCAGAAACGCGGCCAGCACCATGCAGAGCGGAGAGCGAATAATTTTAACCAGAGTGCTCTTCATGCCGGTGACTCGCTAAGGATCCTGAATCCAACGGAACCCT
>JASHXK010000471.1 GCA_030043575.1 Terriglobales bacterium | reverse complement strand
CAATGGGAACCCCGGTTTCGCGAGACTGGATTCTTGCCGGTCGCGGCTGGTTTTGTGCCTGGCGAGAGAACCCTGCCGCCGCTACGCGGCTTGGGATCGTTGATCCCTATACCCGGGGCTTACGCCCCGGTCTGACTTCGCAGCCGCCGCTGCGCGGCTCGGTTATTGCCCCGCGTTCCATTCTTCGCTGGCAAAGGGGCACGGGCGGTTACGGGTCTGAGCGGTGGAAGCACTTTGCCAGATGATCTCCACAGCAAGAACCCCTTCTCGTCGCTACTTAACGCGGGCCTTAAAGGCCTGCTCGTCCTAACTACTGATTCCGGTACAGCTGCGGAAACATCTGCTGCAGGTTCGTCAGCTTGGGCAGATCGAAGCGCGCGATGTACGGATTATCCGGATGCAGCGTGGCGTAATTCTGGTGATAGCCCTCGGCCGGATAAAACGCCTTCAGCGGTACAACCTGGGTCACGATCTTGCTCTTGAAGACCTTCGCCGCGTCGAGCTGCGCGATGTAATCGGTCGCAATCTTCTTCTGCTCGTCGTTGGCGTAGAAGATCACGGAACGATACTGCGTGCCTTCGTCGGGATACTGCTGGTTCAGCTGTGTCGGATCGTGCGCTACCGAGAAGAACACCTGCAACAGCTGGCCGTAGGTGATTTTCGACGGATCGAAGACGATCCTCACCGACTCGGCGTGATTGGTCGTGCCGGTGCTGACGACTTCGTACTCGGCGGTAGCCTTCGCGCCGCCAGAATAGCCCGACGTCGCGCTGATGACGCCCTTCACATGCTGAAATACGGCCTGGATTCCCCAGAAGCAGCCGCCGGCAATGACGGCGGTCTCCTGGCCGGGAGACGACGCAAGCGGCTGATCAAACGCCGGTTTCGGCAACGCCGTCGCGGTGTCGCTGGCGGCGACGTTATTAACCGTGCAGGCGACCGTCAGGGTCGCGATCAGCGAGGCCACAAAAACGTAACGAATCATTGACTTCCACATGACCTTCCTCTTCTTATCCACATTCATGCCATTAGAGTCGCAAGTTGCGGGAAGGTTACAGGTACCGGTCTCCCAGGTTAGCGTCCAGAAGCAGGGCGCGAACCTGGGGCACCGGCTGCTTTTGTACGAAACCCTGTTCCGATGCAAGACATAGTGCTAAGCTTGCAGACCGCATAGATAGTACGCAGGTATGAGCTCATTGGATTTTGACAAGCCCGTTTCCGACGATCTCGCCAAGCCTAGCTCCAGGCCGGCGCGATTGTTACTGACCTGGGGTTCGCTGGCCCTGGCGGCCGCGGAAAGTATCTGCGTAGCCGCGGTCGGGCTCAGCGGCATACGGGTCGCCTTTGGGCTGAGCTCGTTGCTGGCTGCGGGAGCCGCAGGTCCGGCGCAGGGCTGGCATCGCGAAGGCATTCGCGTGCCGCTGCTGACGATTGGCGCGGTGGGGGCCTTGATCAGCCTGCTATTGTTGTGGAACGAGGAACGTATGCGGCGCAATCCGTCGGCAGCATGGCGGATTCAGCCGCTCACTGCCAAGCAGCGGCGGCAGCGCTGGTTACAGCTGATATTGGCGATCCTGACGCTGTTGCTGGTGGCGGCGGAAGTGGTTACCCATCCGTGGTTCCACCACGAGCTCTAGTTTTGCGAAGAGCTGGATTTCCGGCTCTCCGGGCCAATAGATTTGCCATCCCGAGTGACGAGCCCGCGTTCGGTGAGGAGTCGAGTTCTCCTCGGCTCATTAGTCCGATCGCTTCGCGCTTGGACTCTGTTCACTCGGGATGACAAATCTATAGGCACCTCCCAACGGTTTCCGTCCCACGTCAAAACCACTAGCCTGCGGCAGCGAGCTCCTGCTGCACCCGGGCGTGCAGGCGGGCGCTGTAGCCCACGGGCAGCTCAAAGGTACGATCGTCGGCAATCAGAATCAGGATGTTTCGCGTCGAATCCAGAACGGCGGCGCAATGGCGGCAGTGGGCCAGGTGGGCTTCGATGGCTGCGCGCATTTCCAACGGAACCTCGCCTTCGATGTAGTTCGAAATCTGATCCCAAACATGCTTGCAATCTAGAACCATGACCCACCTGCCTTGCTGCGGAACAACCCAAACAGCCCGCCGCGGCTGCTCTTGGACGCCAACTGCGGCGCCAGAATCTTCTGCATCATGAGTCGCGCCCGCAGCAGGCGCGTTTTTACCACTCCTTCGCTCACCCCCAGGGCAGCAGCGGTGTCGGCGATATTCATCTCTTCGACATCGCGCAGCAGCAAGACCTCGCGATACATCTCCGGCAAGCCGCCGATGGCGCTCTGCAGCAGCTCGCGCAGTTCTTTGCGCTCCAGCGCCTGCGACGGAACCTCGCGCCAGTCGCGGATGAGCGCGGGAACGAAGCTGCCGTCATCATCCTTGGCCGGCTCATCGACCGACTCAAACCTGAGCACGCGCGCGTGCCGCAACCGGGCACGGGCTTCGTTTATGGCAATCGAAATCAGCCAGGTGCTGAACTTCGATTCGGCGCGAAAGTCGCCCAGATTCTTCAGCGCCTTCAGGACCGCTTCCTGCGCGGCGTCCTCCGCATCCTGCTGATTCTGCAGAATGGAGAAGGCTGCCAGGTACACGCTCTTCTCATAGGGGCGAATCAGCTCGTGAAACAGCTCGCGCTCGCCCGCCAGCACCCGCGCGATCAACTCAGCATCGCGCGACACTGGATCCGGCCCCGTTGCGGATTGCGTCTCTTCCGTCACTCTTGTCGAAAAACGCGCTCGGGAGCCAGAAATCTACGCGTATCAACCCTTGGATACGTGGAGCGCAGGAAAGTTACAGCCGCCCCTGAAACAAATTTTGCTTTCGCGACTCCTATGAGCATGAACAAGCCGTTGGGTGTACTGATGCTTACAGGAGCATTGCTTCTGCCCGGGCTGGCGCAGCAGGCCGCTCCCCGGCCGGTCGTGGTCGAACTGTTTACCTCCGAAGGATGCTCCAGTTGTCCGCCGGCGGATGCCTTGCTGATGAAGCTGGACCAGCAGGGCGCGCAGAACGGCGTGCTCCCGATTCTGCTGGGCGAGCACGTCGATTACTGGAATTATCTTGGCTGGACCGACCGCTTTTCGGCAGCACAATTCAGCCAGCGCCAGAACACGTATGCCAAGGCATTTCACCTGGGTGGCCCCTACACGCCGCAGATGGTGATCGACGGGCAGGCGGAGTTTGTCGGTAACGATGCGGCAGAAGCGCAGGCGAAGATTGCCCAACTGGGCAAACAGCCGGAAGCCGCGAAGGTCGCGCTGCAGTGGGAAGGGAACAACCAATTGCACGTCGTGGTGCAGTCCCCGGACGGCGAGCAGGCGAAGGCGCTGCTGGCGATCACGGAAGATGGATTGAGTACGCAAGTCGCTGCTGGAGAGAACGGCGGCACGACCCTGCATCATGCGGCCGTGGTGCGGCAGCTGCGCGAGCTGGGAAGCGTCAACAACGGCAAGTTTGAGACCCAGGTTGATGTTGCGGCGCAGCCAGGTTGGAGTCGCGCTCAGCTGAAGGTCATCGTGCTGGCGCAGGATCCGCAGACGCAGAAAATTCTGGGCGCGGC
>JASHXK010000470.1 GCA_030043575.1 Terriglobales bacterium | reverse complement strand
TGGAAGAGCTGGTCTACGCTTACGGAAGCTGTGCAGGCGGGCACGAGTGTCACCGTGCGAAGCGACGGCAATGGCTGGGTCAAGCCCTTCATAGCGGCCATGGACAACAACGCGCGCGGCCGGGCTCGCGCCGTTGCACAGGCCGTTGCAATCAACGGCGCCAAGCGTATGCTCGATCTCGGCGGCGGCTCCGGCGCGTACTCCATCGCCTTCGTCAAATCGGCGCCCGGCCTGCAATCGGAGATCGTCGATCTCGACGCGGTGCTGCCGATCACGCAGGAGCACATCCGCAAAGCCGGCCTCGCCGACCGCATCACGACGCGCCCCGGCGACATGCTCACTGTTTCGCTCGAGCCGGAGAAATACGATCTCGTGTTGCTCTCCGCCGTCTGCCACATGTTCTCGCCGGAAGAGAACAAGCAGCTGCTCGAACGCAGCTACGCGGCTCTCGCGCCCAAGGGACGGCTGGTGATATCGGACTTCGTTCTCGAAGCCGACAAAACCGCTCCACGCTTCGGCGCGCTCTTCGCGTTGAACATGCTGGTCAACACTCGTGCCGGCGCCAGCTACAGCGAGCCGGAATACGACGCGTGGCTGAAAAAAACCGGCTTCGCCGAGATCAAGCGCATGCGCTTGCCAGGACCGGCCAATCTGATGATTGCAACGAAATAGCACGGGTTTTAGTTTTGAGTTTCGGCGTTCGCGAAGCGAGATTTCATTCGCTGCAATGTTGCCTAGCAATATTTGGCGTTGTAAGATCATGCACTATGCGGACGACCAAAACTCTCTCGATCACCATTCCTCCCGAGATGCTCTCGCGCGCTGAGGCTTTGGCAAGGAAGGAAAACCGAACCATGAGTGAACTTATTCGGGAAGCGCTGCGCTGCTACGAGCGGCAGCGCTGGTGGGATGAGATGAATGCCTATGGTCGCGAGAAGGCTATGTCAGCGGGGGCAAGTAGCGAGCAGGACGTGGTGCGCGCAGTACACGAATACCGTCAGGTTCAGCGCCGAGCTCACAAGAAACGTACCGCATGATCGCGGTTGTTCTGGATAGCAACGTCTACATTTCCGCGTTGCTGTTTGGCGGTAATCCTCGTCGGATCATCCGCTTGGCCGAAGCTGGCTTCATCCAGCTATATAGCTCGCGGGAAGTGCAGGCCGAGGTCGAGCGGGTTCTAACTACCAAGTTTCACTGGCCGCAGACCAGGGTGACTGCGGCGAGTAAGTATCTCTGGAATCTGACTCGCCGTGTCGATCCAGCCCGCAGAATAAACGATTGCTTCGATCCAGATGACAATCGCGTCCTGGAGTGTGCGGTCGAGGCCCGCGCAACATGGCTCATCACTGGCGATCAGCATTTGCTGGTGCTGCATCCGTACCGCAACATCGCAATCATCACTCCGCGACAGTTCCTCGATAGCAAGGAATGGAAAGAGAGGAGCGAGTGATGAACACGCCGGTACCCACTCAAACCGGATCCCCAGCGAGCGCCGGGTTCGCATTCGTTGGGGTGGAAACCGGTTTTACTGGAGTGGGTTTTTCGCCAAACCACTAACGAACGTCTACACTCCAATCACACTGACCAACTCCTTCACCGAGTCGGCGCTCTTCTGCAGAGCAGCCTGCTCTTCCGGGGTCAGCTTGATCTCGATGATCTTCTCGATGCCATTCGAGCCCAGCTTGCACGGCACGCCAATGAACAGTCCGTTGATGCCATACTCGCCTTCCAGGTACGCCGCGCAAGGTACGATCTTCTTCTTATCCTTAAGGATCGATTCCACCATCTCGGCCACTGCGGCCGACGGCGCGTAGTAGGCGCTGCCCGTCTTGAGATGCTTCACGATCTCGGCGCCACCATCACGCGTACGCTGCACCAAGCGATCAATCGTCTCCTTGTCCATCAGCTCGGTAATCGGAATTCCGGCGACCGTCGAATAGCGCGGCAAAGGAACCATAGTATCGCCGTGTCCGCCCAGCACAAACGCAGTCACGTTCTCCACCGAGACATCCAGCTCGCGTGCGATAAACGCGCGGAAGCGCGCGGAATCAAGAATGCCCGCCATACCGATCACGCGATTGCGCGAGAAGCCGCTTTGCTTGTAGGCCGCCTGCGCCATCGCATCCAGCGGATTGGAGACGATGATCAGAATGCAGTTGGGCGAATACTGCACCGCCTTGCCAACCACATCGCTCATGATCTTGTAATTGGTGTTGAGCAGGTCGTCGCGGCTCATTCCCGGCTTGCGCGGGATGCCGGCCGTGATTACCACAATGTCAGAGTTCGCAGTGTCGGCGTAATCGTTCGTGCCCAGCACATAGGCGTCGCGCTTCTCGATGGGCATGGCCTGCAGCAAATCGAGACCCTTACCTTGTGGGACACCCTCAATGATATCGATCAATACAACATCGGCGTGCTCTTTCGACGCCAGCCAGTGGGCCGCGGTTGCGCCCACGTTTCCCGAACCAACTACAGTGACTTTCTTACGCATGAGTCCCTCGCAGCAAAAGCTGTCCGCTGTCATCTCTCAGCTGTCAGCTCTCAGTAAGATTTGTGACACGCGCCTGACCGAAACGGCCCAGCGCGCCAGTTCCGAAACCAATAATTCTAGCTGACGGCTGAAAGCTGATAGCTGACAGCTAAGATGGGGCAATGGCGAGGGCGACGGTCGTCCCGCCGCCCTGAACTCACTACTTGGTCGCGTACGCCGCCACCGGTGACATGTTCTGAATCATGTGCGACGCAAATTCGCTGGTTGCAACCTTGGTCGCGCCTTCCAGCATTCTTTCGAAGTCGTAGGTGACCTTCTTCTGCTGGATGGTCTGCTCCAGCGAGTCCTCGATGAGCTTTGCCGCTTCGTGCCAGCCCATAAACTCGAACATCATCACACCCGAGAGCATGACGGAACCCGGGTTGATCACATCCTTGTCAGCATACTTCGGTGCGGTGCCGTGGGTAGCTTCGAAGATCGCGTAGCCATCGCCAATGTTCGCTCCCGGCGCGATGCCCAATCCGCCAACCTGAGCCGCCGCCGCGTCCGAGATGTAGTCTCCATTCAGATTTGGCGTCGCCAGCACCGCATACTCGTCGGCGCGGGTTACGATCTGCTGGAAGATGCTGTCGGCGATGCGATCGTTGATCATCAGCTTCGATTTCCACGCCCCGTTGCCGTGCGAGAAATAGATGCTGTCGATCACGCCCTTCACTTCCTTGTACAGAGTCTCGCGGAAATCCGCCGGCGCGAATTCCATGCCCGGCTCGACCAGCTTGGCGTTCTCTTCCACCGTCAGGCCGGGATTCTTGTCGAGGTTGTCGATGATCCAGCTTTCACGCTCGGTAATCACCTGCTCGCGGAACTCGTGCGTCGCCAGCTCGTATCCCCACTCGCGGAACGCCCCTTCGGTGAATTTCTGGATGTTGCCCTTGTGGACCAGCGTCACTGACTTACGCTTGTTCTTCAGCGCGTATTCGATGGCCATGCGCACCAGGCGCTTGGTTCCGGTGATCGAGATCGGCTTGATGCCGACACCCGAGTCCTCGCGCACGCGCTTGTTGGTTCCCGCCAGCATTTCTTTGTTGATGAAGTCGATCAGCTTCTTCGCCTGCGGTGTGCCCTGCTTCCACTCGATGCCCGCGTAGACGTCTTCCGTATTCTCGCGGTAGATCACCATATTCATGCGCTGCGGATGCTTTACGGGAGAAGGAATGCCCTTGTAGTACTTCACCGGCCGCACGCAGGCGTAAAGATCAAGAATTTGCCGCAGCGCGACGTTGAGCGAACGAATGCCGCCGCCCACCGGCGTTGTCAGCGGTCCCTTGATGCCGATGCGCAGCTCGCGGAAGGCAGCGACCGTCTCGTCCGGCAGCCACGTCTTGAAGCGGTCCATCGCTTTTTCGCCGGCGAAGACTTCATACCAGGACACGCGGCGCTTTCCCCCGTAAGCGAGCTCGACTGCGGCATCGAACACGCGTACCGACGCCTTCCAGATGTCGCGTCCGGTACCGTCGCCTTCGATGAAAGGAATGATGGGGTTGTCGGGAATGGTGAACTTACCGTCGTAGGTGATTTTGCTCCCGCTGGAGGGCAAAGGAATTCCGTTGAAAGAAGCTGCCACTAGGCACCTCGCAAAGTATGAATAGAAATCAACCCAGGCTGTCGACAGCCGCGTCGGGAGGAGGAAGCACGCGCACCACCGGCGTAAACGCCGGAAACCTGAGTCAGTATGATGACAGCGACGGGTGTATCATCCTCGGCTTACATCTGCCGCGTCCGGATAAAAGCGCCTGCTGCGGTATCCCGACCTCAATTACGTTATCACCGCGGGATGTGAGGTTCAATGAAAACCCATGTTCGCGCGTCACACATTGGTGTGAGTCACGTACGGACGTGACAAGGCACACATCAGAGGCCGGAACACACGGGGCTTTCGGTCTCTACTCCTGTTCACGCCACCAGATGTCGCTTGTAGATCTCCCGCGTCCCTGACAATACCTCCATCAACCGCATCTCCGGGTCGAAGCTGTCGTCGGCTCCCAGCATCTTCCACAGCAGCTTCTGCACGGCGCGGCGCGGATGCTCGGCCACCGGCAGCCACTTCCGCGCCCGTCCAGTCACCAGTCGCACCACGTGCTCGACAGTCCGCAGAAAATGGGCGCTCGCGTTCAGCAGATGATGCTCATCGCCGCTCAGAAGTTCATGATCGCGCAGCAGCTGCAACCGATCCCGCAGGCTCCCTGCCAGCCAGATCTGATGCTGCGCCTGCAGCGTTCCCGCAAGATAATCGAGGTCGTAAATCCCGCCCAAACCAGTCTTGAAGTTCTGCGCGCCTTCGCTGCGTTCCAGGCGCTCACGAACCTCGGCCAACTCAGCGTGGAATTCCGCCCGCTTCGCGGTTGCCCAGATTCCCTCCTGCACAACTCGCAGTGCGCGATCCGCAACCTCGACATCTCCGGCTACATAACGCAGCTTGAGATAGGTCAGCGCCTCCCACGGCTTGGCTTCGCCGCGGAAATACGCGGCGAGCTGCGACGGCGTCACAATCAACTCGCCTTCGCGGCCGTGCGGCCGCAGCCGCGCATCAACCGGAAACACGGTTCCATCGCGGGTATAGGCGGCCAGCGCCTCCATGAAGCGCTCGGCGGTGCGGAGGATTTTCTGGCCATCGTCCTGCTCGTCGCATATGAAAAGCACATCGCCATCCGAGAGCAAATCGAATTCACGAGCGCCGAGCCTGCCCAATCCCATCACCGTGAACCGCACGCCCGGTCCGGCAATGGCCAACGCCGCCTGCATCGCGGCATCCGCCGCGGAGGTATTGTCCGCCAGCGAGTCGAACACGTCGCGCAGCTGAAACAGGTCGACTGCTCCGGACATAAACAATCGCCTTCTGTAGTGCCGCCGGAGGATCGACATCGCTTCCGCGCGATCGACCTTTTCGTTTGCCAGATAAGCAAACACAGGATCGGCCGGCCCAGCGCCATTGTGTGAAACTTCCGCAAACAGATTCGGCGCTGCTGTCTGCCGGCGATCTTCGATCTGTTCGAGCAACGAAATCTCGCCCGGATGCCGCACCAGAATATCGGTCAGAAATTCACTGAATTCGAAGATAGCCAGCGCTCGTTCTACGTTCTCCGGAGAACGCAGCACCACTCCATATCGCTCCGACGTCGTCCCAGCCGAGCTGAGAAAGCGATCGAGATTCCGCCGTGCGTGCTGGGAAAGGTCGTCCCGCGCGGCAATCTCCAGCAGTTGTGGGGAATCCATCGCCAGGCGCTGCATCATCTGCCGGTGGGAATTCTCCGGCGTGGCGGCAGACTCGGGCTGCAGTTCAAACTTCGCGGCATCCTGATCGTGACTCTGTTCGTGATAGATGACACGCTGGTAGATCTCGGCTACGGCAGTCATGCGCCGCCGCACATGGGCCAGAAACTCTTCTGGAGTCAGAGGAGTTGTTCCCTCACGCGTCAGGCTGCGAGCTAACGCCTGCACCTCGTTCCGCGACAGCGGCAGACGATGCGTCTGCTGCCCATGCTGCAACTGCAGCCGATGTTCCAGATTGCGAAGGAATTCGTAGGCATTGGTCAGGTTCTGGAAGTCCTTGCTGCTGATGTGTTCCTTGTCGTGTAGTTTCTGCAAGGCGAAGAATGTGCCTCGGGATCGCAGCCAAGGCTCGCTGCCGCCATACACGCGCTGCAGGCATTGCACCAGGAACTCGATATCGCGGATGCCGCCGCGATCGATCTTCACATCGGTGCCGGTCTGCGCCACCTGCTTCAACAGATTCTTGCGGCGATGCGTGCCGATCTTCTCGCGCGTGTCCAGCGCCGTCTTGATCGCCGCAAAGTTCAACTCGGGCTGATACACATAAGGCTGCACCGCCCGCGTGAATTCGCGCGCCAGTCCGACATCGCCGGCCGAATGTCGCGCCTTGATCATGGCTTGCAGCTCCCAATCGTGGGCAATGTGGGAGTAGTAATGGATGGCGTGCGGCAGCGAGACGGATGGCAGTCCTTCACTTCCCTGGGGCCGCAGACGCAGATCGATGCGAAATACCGGGCCCTCACGTGTGTGCCGCGACAGCAGCTCCGTCGTCTGCTGCGCCAGGCGGATGAAGTATTCGCGGTTGGAGATCTCTGCTCCCGGCGGCTCAACCCCGCCGTCGTACAGAAACAGCAGATCGATGTCGGAGCTGTAGTTCAGTTCGTTGCCGCCGAGCTTGCCCAACGACAGCACCGCAAAACGGGAATCGACCACGCGGCCGCCGGCATCGGCTCTCTGCGCCCGGCCGAAGCGCTGCTGCAGCTGAGTTTCGGCCTCGCGCAGCGCTTCTTCGATGAGGACATCCGCCAGCGCCGAAATCTCGGCCGTCGTCTCCGCCAGGGTCGCGATCGCAAGAACATCGCGCAGCATGATGCGGATGTACTCGCGCCGTTTGAAACGCGCCAGCAGCGCCGCCGTATCCGTTTCGAAAGAGCGGGATCGCATGCGCGCGAAATCTTCCTGCAATTCCTCCCGTGAATGGGTACGATCCAGACGCTGTTCTCGGACGAAACTGCGCAGGAGATCGGGATTGTGAAGCAAAGTCTCGCTGAGCCATGGGCTATACCCGAAGACGACAACCGCGTAATGCACCAGCGAGGGATGCTTCTCCAGAAGCTGCAGCAACTCCGCCGAGGAGGTCTCTGCCAGCCGTTCGAACTGATTGACGGCTGCATCGGGATCGGGCGCGGCAGACAGCAGAGCAGATAGCGACTCGTAGACTTTGCCCGGCACCAGATCGCGGATGTGCGACAGATTTCTGAAGGCCGCTTCGATGTCGCGAAACTGGCATTCTGTCGTCCTCGAACTCGCGCGTTGTTCCGGTTCAGGCACCCTTTGGGATTCTATAATCCGCTGCGGCAAGGTCCACGTCCAGCCGACGTACGGCCCGCTCGCGACCAGAAAGAGCTATTGAAAGGAAAAGCACCCGGATCGGGTGCTTTCCAAACTCAAGTTATTGACTTGTTGTCGCGCTTCAGCCGGCACGGTCAGTGCTGGATGAAGTCTGATTACCGGCGAAGCTTACGCCGCACCATTCCGCCTATACCTAGAGCGCCAGTTCCCAACAGCAGCAAGCTGCTCGGCTCAGGAACGCTGGTGCCGCTGGTCTGCTCGGTCACCGAAACGTTATCCAACGCCATGTAGCCGGGGTCATCGCGGAAACTGAACTGGATGGTATCCGTGCCAGTTCCCGTCTCAGTGAAGGTGTACTGCGTCCAGTTTGCTCCCGTGTCGGGATTGGTCAGCGACAGGATTGGAGTTCCATCCCATAGTGCGCTGAAGGTGCTGGGACTGTCACCCACCGACGCAAACCAGAAGCTGAACGTGTATTGAGCACCGGCCACGTCGGAGAAGGTCTGACTCAGAGTTCCAGGAGTGCCAACGGGGCCCAGATAGGCATAATACGTACTGCCACCCTGGCCACCGCTGTAGTCGTAGAATGCTCCGCTTGTGACACCCGTATCTTCGAAATTGCCACCAGTAGTCCACCCGGTGAAGTCACCGGTTCCGAAGTTGCCGTTGTTAATCAGGTTCTGGGCGAAGGTCGTCGGCGCCGCGACACACACACACAATGCAAGGGCCAGCGCGACCAGCAGGGTTTTGGTTCGCATGCTTCCTCCGGAGTTCGCGAAAACTAAGCGCTATTCTCTGAGGGTATTTACGCACGTTTCCCTCCAAACTAGCGTTTTGCTTTTCATGCACTTAGCTGTGACAATGTCACAAAAGCGCAGTTTCTTGCGACTCTCAAGGAAAACTCGTTGCCTGCCATTGGCAGCGCCCTTCCGGCGGAGGGATGCTTCTAAGCACGACGCCTGCGACCCTTCGCCGGTCGCCCAACTCGCTCACTTGCTATCATGCAGCTTCTCACTGACGGAGGGGTGCTGTGAATTGGCTCAAAACCTTTTTTTCTTTTGACGAGCACACTACCAGCCTGACGCGTGAGACGTTGGCAGGCATAACCACTTTTACGACAATGTCCTACATTGCCGTTGTCAATCCCGGCATTCTTTCCAGCGCGGGGGTTCCGGAGGGGCCGTCGTTCGTCGCGACGGTGCTGGTAGCCGTCTTTGGCTGCTACCTGATGGCGCTCTATGCTAACCGCCCGTTCGCGGTCGCGCCCTACATGGGCGAGAACGCCTTCATTGCATTCACAGTTGTCAAAGTTCTTGGGATCCGCTGGCAGGCGGCGCTGGCTGCGATCTTCATCTCCGGCGTGCTGTTCACCCTCATGACCGTCCTGCACCTGCGGCGGTGGCTTGTCGAAGGCGTTCCCGCCTCGCTGCGCTTCAGCTTTGCCGTCGGCATGGGACTGTTCCTCACCTTCATCGGGCTCAACGAAACTGGCATTGTTCGGCTTGGCGTTCCGGGAGCGCCAGTACAGGCGGGACAGTTGACATCACCGCCCATCCTTCTCGCGATGTTTGGTTTCCTTGTACTCGCCATACTTCTCATCCGCAGGGTCCCAGGAGCCATTCTGCTTGGCATTGTGATTACCGCAATCGTTGCCTTTCTCGGCCGGATCGCAGCACCACCGCGCCATATCGTGAGCATGCCCCCGAGCATCGCATCCATCGTGTGGCAGCTCGATTTTCGCGAAGCGTTCACGTGGAAGGCCTTTCCTGTCGTACTCACGATGTTCGTCATGGCCTTCGTCGACACCATGGGCACCCTGATCGGCGTCTCCGCGCGCGCCGGATTTCTCGATAAGGATGGTCACCTGCCGGGGATCGAGCGCCCGATGTTGGTCGATGCCATCACGACCACGGTCGCACCGGCTCTGGGGACCAGTACCTCGGGCGCTTACCTCGAGTCAGCTACCGGCATAGAAATGGGCGGCAGGACCGGTTTCACCGCCCTGGTCACAGGGACCTGCTTCCTGCTGACTCTTTTCTTTGCTCCCTTCGTGGCTGCCATTCCCGCCCAAGCTTACGGGCCGGCGCTCATCATCGTTGGGCTGTTCATGCTCGAGCCGATTGTCCGCATCGACTTTGCCGATTACACGGAATCCATCCCCGCCTTTGCCGTCGTCTCGCTCATGTCCTTCACCTTTAACATCGCCATCGGTATCTGCGCCGGCTTTCTGCTTTATCCGATTTGTAAGATCGTTGCCGGCAAGACCAGCCAGTTGAAGCCCGGCCTCTGGGTGCTCTCGGCGCTATCGCTGCTGTTCTTCATCTTTTATCCGTATCATTAATTGCTTGGCTTGGCGCCAACCCTTTTACCTCTAACATGGCACAAAACGCATCTATCTCTTGGTAGCAGGAAAATCCATTCCACAGGAGAGATCGTGCGCAGGGAACCGGGCCTATATGTTGCTTTGCTGCGGCCACATGTCTTGTGTGCCGTTGTCGCTGTCTTGCTGACTTATCCTGTCCTGGCGCAGGATGATGCTGAACAGCCCAGGCTGAGCGACTTCTATAACCTCGACCACTATGTGCACGCCGTTCCCAATAACCCGGAGGATTACCATCCGATCACCGCGGAAGGCCGATTGGGGTGGTTTGTGCGCGGAACGGTTGGCCCCAAGAGCCTGATCGGAGGCGTGTTTTCAGCCGGCATTGGGACCGCATTCAACAATCCCTACGAGTATGGCCCGCACTGGAATGGCTTCGCCGATCGCTTTGGCATGCGTCTTACCGGCATCTCGACCGGCAACGCCATCGAAGCGACATTAGGCGCCGCCTGGAGCGAGGATCCGCGATACTTTCACACCGTCCACGCCGCTTTTGCCGAGCGGGCTAAGAACGTCGTCGATCTCACCTTCCGCGCCTACCATGACGATGGCGAGCGGCATCCGGCTTATGCTCGTTTCGTGGCTATCTTCGGCAACAATTTCCTTTCCAACACCTGGCGCGTGCAGAGCGAAGCCGATTGGCAGCATGCCATGATTCGCAGCGCCGAGGGCTTCGGAGGCCGCTTCGTCTCCAACGCTTTCAGCGAGTTTTTTCCGCAGGTGTGGAGAAAGATACAAAAGAAGCCCGATCCGTTCCCCGTCTACGAACACAATCCGTGAAAGACTTGCGCGTGTTGGAGAAACGCCGTGGTTAGGCTTATGATTCTTACCCCTGCCAGCAGGCACCCGGAGGAACGCCGTGCCGATCTACTTCGTCGTGGAGAATCTGCTGAACCATGTTGAAATCCCCAAAGACCGGAGCGTGAGCATCACCATTCACAACGATGAGCGCGCCAAGGTCGTGCTCTACGGCTTCTCCGGTGGCCAGGAGCTCATTAAACACACCTTGGCCGCCCCAGCATTCCTCGAAATCCTGCAGGGTAATGCGCGGGTGACGCTCGATGGCGAGGAGAAAGAACTCACCCGCGGCTCCTGGATCTACATGGAAGCCAACGTGCCGCACGCGGTGTATGCGCGAACCGACATGGTGATGTTGCTGACGATGCTGGTCAACAAAGAGGTAAAGCGTTAGTTGGACATCACGTCTGCTGCGCCGCGGCGCGCAGGAACTCCCGCACGACCGGTGGCACGTCGCCCTTCAGAGCACGCCGTTCGGGCTGAAACAGCGTTCCCAAGAAGAATCGATGTCCTTGCAGCTCTCCGGCGCGAACCTCTCCTGCCCGGTCGCGCGCCGCAACGCGCAGTTTCCCGTTAAACAACTGCGGCTCCCATTCCTTACTCGGTCCGTAGGTGCAGTGGTACCCTTCCATGATTTCCAGCATTCGGTAGCTTTTATGCAGGATGCTGTCGGGAACCAGCGAAACCTCTGACTCCACTTCCACCAGCGAGCACAAGAGCCGGGAGATCAGCGGCTGCGGTGCTCCGGGGTTGCTCTCGGCGTGATCGGCGCCCTTCATCCCCAAAACATTGCGCGCATATTCAATCAGCGCGTGCTGAAAGCCGGCGCACGTTCCGAGAAACGGGATCTGTTGTTCCCGCGCCAGCTGAATCGCATCCAGCGCGCCCTGCATGTTTGCGTACGGGCTGGCCGGAACACACCAGATCCCGTGATACTGCGCAAGATCGTTGGCAGCATTAGTGATGCCAGCGGTCGCAACCCATTCGCCGGCAACCTGCACGCCCAAGTCAGTTGAGGCAAGTTCGAGTGCGACGGGAATAGCCTGGTGGGCAATAACGGCGGGATTGTAGTCTCCCACGAGCGCAATGCGAAGTCGCGTGCTCATGGGAGTTCAGTATAACAAGCGGCACTGCAACCCTACGCCAACCGTCACGGCTCACAAGTCAGTGTGACCCTGGTCACTCTCAATTTGCCTCTCACCGGCCTAACGTTTGTCTTGGCACCGTATATCCCGGGGACCGGGTGTATCGCTGCAATCTCACGCTCTGGTTGGCTAGAACTTTCCCGCCCAGCTGGCCATCCCGGCAATGGGATCTCCTCTCCGGGAACACTACTGTGAACCGATTCCATCGTGCAGTGACGCGGCATGCCGGCACACGTGACCGCGACCCCAGCGAGCACGTGCCTGGCTTTATGAAGACCAGCGGTATCGCCGGAAACTCTCCGCACTCCCTGATGCGTGCTCCCGGTTGCCGCCGGCCTTGGTCATCGGAACAGACAAACCTCGAGGAAAGGCCTGCCATCGATTGGCAGACATCGGTGAAAACTCCATGAGCTCCACAATCGCTCCGCCTCCCGCTCCGGCAGCAGCCGCTCCCAAGGCGCCGCCGAAAGCGCCTCCGGCTGCAAACCCGGTCTCGTTAGTCATCGGCATCGTCATCGCGGCCATCGTCGCGGTAATCATTCTGAAGATTCCTGCGTTCGGTACTGCCTGGTCGCAGGGATACGATCCCACCGGGCATTGGTGGCTTTCGACGCTGATCGCCGCATTACCAGTGGTCGTGCTGCTGGGCAGCCTGGCGCTTGGTCATGCCAAGGCGCACTATGCCGCGCTGATGGGATTGGCAACCGCACTATTGGTTGCCATTTTTGCCTTCCACATGCCGGCGCGACTGGCCGCCGCAACCGCGGTGTTGGGCGCGGGCTACGGCCTGTTTCCCATCGGCTGGATCGTCCTTAACGTTATTTTCATGTATCAGCTCACGGTGGAAACCGGCCGCTTCAATGTGCTCCAGCACAGCATGACCGGCATCACGCAGGACCGCCGGCTGCAACTGCTGCTGATCGCCTTCTGCTTCGGCGCATTCTTCGAGGGTGCTTCCGGATTCGGCACACCGGTCGCGGTCACCGCCGCTATTCTGATTGGCTTGGGATTCCGTCCTCTGCAAGCATCCGGGCTGTCGCTGATCGCCAACACTGCGCCGGTCGCCTTTGGAGCTCTCGCGACGCCCATCATCGCGCTGGCCAAGGTCACCGGTTACAGCGAGGTCACGTTAGGCGCAGTGACCGGACGCATTCTTGGTCCGTTCTGCGTGCTGGTGCCTTTCTGGCTGATCTGTGCGTTCGCGGGCTGGCAGGGAATGCTGGAGATATGGCCGGCAATCCTGGTCGCCGGGGTTAGCTTCGCCATCCCGGAAGTCCTGATCTCGAGCTTCCACGGACCGTGGCTGGCTAATATCGGCGCGTCCGTCATCTCCATGATCTGCCTGGTGCTATTCCTGCTGGTATGGCATCCCAAGCGCATCTGGACCTTCGAAGGCGAAGAGGCCAAGACCAGCCACCGCGCCGATCACGGCTTCAGCCGTAGTGAAGTTACGCGCGCGTGGGTTCCGTGGATCATCCTCAGCATCACCGTTTTCCTGTGGGGAACGCAGACCGGCAAGACCATCATGAACACGCCGGAAAAGGTCTTTAAGTCAATGGCCACCTGGTCGACGCCGCCTAGCAAGATCACCAACCCGCAGTTCCCCGTTGCCGCGCTGCACAACCTCGTACAACGCGTCCCACCAGTCGTGACCAAGGCTACGAAAGAACCTGCGGTCTTTGGCCTCAACTGGGTGAGTGCAACCGGTTCCGGCATCCTGGTGGCGGCCATTATTTCTGGCCTGATTATGGGTCTGAGTGTTCCCAAGATCTTCGCCGTTTATGGGCGCACCATCATGAAGGTGCGCTTCTCGCTGCTGACCATCGCAGCGATGCTCGCCATCGGCTACATGACCCGCTACTCCGGGCTGGATGCCACGATGGGCCTGGCCTTCGCACGTACCGGCCACCTGTATCCGTTCTTCGGAACACTGCTCGGCTGGCTGGGCGTGGCGCTGACCGGGTCGGATACCTCGTCCAATGTGCTCTTTGGCAGCCTGCAGAAGATCACCGCGCAGCAGGTCAACGTCTCGCCGGTGTTGATGGCCTCGGCCAACAGCGCAGGCGGCGTGATGGGCAAGATGATCGACGCGCAGAGCATCGTTGTCGCCAGCACCGCCACCCAGTGGTACGGACACGAGGGCGACATCCTGCGTTACGTCTTCTGGCATAGCATCGCGCTGGCGACGCTGGTGGGCATCCTGGTCTTCCTGATGGCTTACGTGGCGCCATTCACCAGCATGGTGCCGCACTGAGAAAAGCAGTTTCGGGTTTCGAGTTTCAAGTTTCGAGTCACGTTACCGCCCGAAAACTTGCGCCTCGGGACCCACCAGTCGGCACTCTGACCAAGGGTGTCCGAACCATGAAGTTGTCATCCCGAGCGAAGGCGGCCCGCAGTGGGCCGCCCCCAGCCCGAAACTGGAAACTGCCTTATGACTTCCATCTTCGACACCTTCAAACTTCGCGCCGAAGCCGTCAGCGCCGAGGTTCATCGCTTCCCGCGTAAAGCCGCGGCGATCGACTTTATCGTGGGATATCTGCAAGCGGCCGCTGTCGCCGACTCGCCGCAGTCCTACGCCGTCTGGGCCGATTGCCCGTTCCTCGCCGGTGTGAACAAAGCGAAAATCGCAGAGCGCGTCCCTGGCCTCAGCTTCGAGGTCACGCGCGAGCGTGCCGCCGATTCCAAGGTTGGCATCAGCCAGCTCGATTGGGCGATGGCATCGACCGGCTCGCTGATTCAGGACGCAGCTCCCGTCGAGCGCCGTCTGGTCTCAACGCTGCCACCGATCCACATTGCTATTGTCGAGACGAATCGCATCGTCCCCGACATGCCGGCAGTCTTCAGCAAGATTGGTCCCGGCCAGACCAACTACATCTCGTTTATCACCGGACCCAGCCGCACGGCCGACATCGAGCGCGTGCTGACCATCGGGGTGCACGGGCCGGAAAAACTCATCATTGTCTTCGTCGACGACATGGCGGCGGTGAACTGATGCAAAAAGAATTCCGCGAGAAAATCAACACCGCTCTTCACAACCCCAACCTCACCGGAGCGCTCGGCCGCTTCTCTGAGGCCTATCGCATCAGCCGCGAGAAAGCATACGAAGGCATCGACTTCGAAGCCGTCCGCACCCAGATCGCCGATCGCAAGGGCTACGCCGCGGCGCATCTGGACGAACTTGCGGACCGGTTCACACGCAACATCGAAGCGCGTGGCGCCAAAGTCTTTCGCACCGACGATCCCGCAAAAGTTCGCGAGTACATCCTCCATCTGGCGCAGCAGAACGGCGTCAAGACGATCGTCAAGTCGAAGTCGATGGCATCGGAGGAAATCCACCTCAATCCATTTCTTGAGAAGGCCGGAATCGAAGTTCGCGAGACCGATCTCGGCGAGTGGATCATTCAGCTCGCCGGGCAAACGCCCTCGCACATGGTCATGCCCGCGATTCACATGACCAAGGAAGAGGTCGCCGACCTCTTCAGCGATAAAGTCGAGCAAGGCCAGGCGCCGGACATTCCCAAGCTGGTGAAGTTCGCGCGTGGCAAGCTGCGCACCAAGTTTCTGAGCGCTGAGATGGGCATTACCGGTGCGAACATCGCGGTCGCCGAAACCGGAACGCTGGTCATCATCACCAACGAAGGCAACGCGCGCCTAGTCACCACGCTGCCGAAGATTCACGTCGCCATCGTCGGCATCGAGAAGCTGATGTCCGACTTCGCCGACGTCGTGCCCGTCCTGACGGCACTGCCGCGCAGCGCCACCGCGCAACTGCTGACCAGCTACGTCACCATGATCAGCGGGCCGGTGCCGAACACCGACGGCTCGCCCAAGCAGCTGCACGTCATCCTGATGGACAACCGCCGCACCGAAATGTCGCAGGATCCGAAGTTCAAGGAAGCGCTGCAGTGCATCCGCTGCGCATCTTGTCTGAACGTCTGCCCGGTGTTTCGGCTGGTCGGCGGACACGTCTTCGGCAAGGTCTACACGGGCGGTATCGGCACGATTCTCACCGCGTGGTTCGACGCGCTCAAGGCGTCGGACGAAATCCAGAGCCTTTGCATCCAGTGCGGCAACTGCACGCAGGTTTGTCCCGGCAAGGTGCCCATTCCAGACCTGATTCTGGAACTGCGCCGCCGGCTTGCAGTCGAGAAGGGACAAACGCTCGCGCAAAAGGCGATATTCTCCGTAGTCAACAATCGCCGGCTCTTCCACTCCATGCTGCGCACCGCGTCGCTGGCGCAGAAGCCGCTGGCAAAGGACGGTTTCATCCGTCACCTGCCATTCTTCTTGTCAGACATGACGGAGTTCCGCAGCCTGCCTGCCATCGCCGACGTTCCCTTCCGCGATAAATTCAAGGAAATCGAACAAACGCCGCAGAAAGAAAAAGCCGCGTTCTATTCCGGCTGCCTCATCGACTTCGCCTATCCCGAGATGGGCGAGGCGGTGGTGAAGATCCTCAACAAAGCCGGCATCGAGGTCATTTTCCCTGAAGGCCAGACCTGCTGCGGCGCTCCCGCCCGATTCAGCGGTGCCTATGAAGTTGCCGCACAGAATGCGAAGGACAACATCAACGCTTTGCTGGAGCAGGATGTTGAGTACGTTGTCTCCGCCTGTCCCACTTGCACCGTTGCTCTGAAGCAGGACTTTATACATACCTTCGAGAGCCTCGAGCAAACCGATTCCCTGCCTCGCGCCCGCGAGCTCGCCGCCAAGGTTGTCGATCTTTCCACGCTGGTAAAGAAGCTGGTCGATGAGGGACGGCTAACCTTCAAGGAAGGCCGGCAACTCGGCAAGGTGACGTACCACGATTCCTGTCATTTGAAGCGCACGCTCAACGTGTCGGAACAGCCGCGCGAGCTGCTGACCAAAGCCGGCTACGAGATCTCCGAGATGTTCGAGGCTGATATGTGCTGCGGTATGGGCGGCTCGTATTCGCTCAAGCTGCCGGAGATCTCTGCCCCCATCCTCGAGCGCAAGCTCACCAACATCAAGCAAACCGGCGCCCCGCTGGTGGTGATGGATTGCCCCGGCTGCGTGATGCAGATTCGCGGAGGAATGGACAAGGACGGCGCCGCCATCAAGGTTGAGCACACCGCGCAACGGCTGGCGGAAGAGCTGGAATAGTCACGACTCCGCGGCGTGAGTTTATGGCATCCGCGGAAGGAGAATTACAGATAGCTCAGCCACCAATCTTTGCGCCGCTGCTTCACGCCCATGAACCACAGGCATGGGAAATACAGAAGGACGAGCACCGTCAGCCACATCAGATAGATGAACGGCAGGCCGTGTCCGTAACCGTCGGGTATGCGCTTCATCATGAATGCGCCGTGAAGCAGCCAGTCCACGGGTTGATGGAACAACACCGCCATCAACACCGCCAGCAAATGGATCGCGTAGAGGTGCAGAACGTAGAAGAACATCGGTACGCGCCCGAAGACCAGCAGCGGTTTGAAGACGCCCGCGACATGCCTGCCATCCAGCCACGCCAGCAATACGATCGCCGGTCCCAGCGTCATCAGCAGGAATTGCAGCGAGGGTGGATACTTCTCGACATCAAAGAACAGGATGACGGTCTTCTCCGTCGTCGGCTGGATATGCCAGTCGCCCTGCGAAACGCCACCCAGTCCCACGGGCGGATTCCCATACAGATTCGTCGCGCGCAGGAAGACAAAGGCGACGATCATTGCGATTCCCAGGATCGCCATCCATCGCTTCCTCTCGCGTTGGTCCAGGCGATAGAACGCGCCGAAAACATAGCCCGCCGCCATCACCCCGACCCAGGGGACAATCTGAAAGAGTACTACGCTTCGCATATGGCCGCCGAAGAGCGAAACGCCGCCTCGGACGTGCAGAATTGTCCACAGCCAGGCAAATGAACCGAACTGCGCCGGCCGGATTTTGTCCAGCAGATCGTGTGCGACGATCATGAGCACGGCCAGCGTCCCCAGCCATCGGATCGGTAAACGCACCGCCGCAGCCATGATGACCATTGAGGCGCCCAGCGCCCAGATCACCCCGAAGAATCCGAAGCCCGGCACGAACGACCACGCAAAGCCTACGATGGTGAACTCCACGAAGATCAGCCACAGGCCTCGCGTCCAGAGGAAGCGCGTCAGTTCGGGCGGAGTTCTGCGCTGCCCGTAAAAGAACGCTCCGGTCCCAGCGAGAAAGAAAAACAGCGGCGCGCAAAAGTGCGTTACCCAGCGGGTGAAGAAGAGTGCGTAGTAGGTCCGGTTGATCGACTCAGGTGCAAAGCGCAGGTACGTGAAATAGTCGCGAGTATGGTCGATCGCCATGAAGATCATGACGAGGCCGCGAACGACGTCAATCGATTCAAGGCGAGCGGAACGAGAGATGGTAACAGCGCGGGGAGTTTCTGAAACGAGGGCGGGCGGCAAGGATTGGGCAGTGTTCACTTGCGGCATCGATTTCTCCGCGTTTGGATCGTCTGCAATCGGCTAACCGGAATCATACCTTGCGTCACGAGACATACATCGCTCATAACCGCAACCCATCTCATTGCCAAAGGTCTTCATCACTTTGCCGCCGGCACTGTTCCTGCAGGAGCGAGCTGTGCCAGCTTCTCCTTCGCCTCGGGGCGCGAGAATGCGCCAGAGGGGTTGTGCATGTTGAGCGTCAGAACCTTCTGGTAGTACTCGACGGCCTTAGCTTTATCGCCCGACTTCTCGTAAGCCTCTGCCAGCAAACTGTAAGTAAAGGGATCGGCGAAGGGCACGTTCTGCAGCTCTGCGATTGCCGTCTTGTAGTCGCCGGCATAGAGAGCGACATAGCCCGCCAGGTAGGGATAGAAGCGTAGCTGGTCGGGATTGCCATTCTTATCGAGGATGGCTTTGGCCGCCACGAGATGCTGGCGCGCCTGATCGGCCTGGCCTCGCCGCGCGGCGATGCGCGCGAGCGCCGCCTCCCAGCGGAAGTCCCAAAGATCTTTTTCCGCAGGAGTGATCTGGGGATTTTTCAGCGCGGTCTGGTGTCCGGTCTGATACCACTGATATGCGTTGTCCAGATCGCCGGATTCCAGATAGATGCGGGCCAGTTCGTCCGCCGTGGCTGCCGCATCGGCGTAGTTCTTCCAGTTGTATTGCAAGTCGAAGGCGCGGCGCTCGTACTCGGCAGCTTTGTCAGTGTTGTGCTGGAAGGCGTAGGACACAGCCATGACACGCAACGCCTGGGAGGCCTGCTGCGAGCCGGCCAACTGGATGGCCTTGGCGAGGTGCTGGCGCGCTTCTTCGTACTTGCCTTGCAGGTCGAGACCCACGCCAACGTAGAGCTGGGCCTCATAGAGATTCGGATCGGTCTCCAGAGCTTGCTGATAGAGCGCGACCGCTTCGTCCAGTTTGCCGTCGGCGCTGAGCTTCTGCCCCTGCTTCACCAACTCCAGGGCCTCTGAAGCTTTGGACTGAGCCGGCTGCGCCGGTGGCGGCTGAGAGGACTGCGGCTGCGATTGCGCCGGCAGCCGCGATGGGGAAAACAACAGGACGACTGTGAGGAGCGCAAAACGCGGCCAACAGATCAGTGACTTCATCGCGGGGGCCATTATTGCACATTGCAACTTCGATGTTGTCTAGACTTGTATGAGCGCATACACTGCACATCGACACTTACTACTTTGGCTGGAGATCAAGACGCGACGGCTGAGCGCGGCCGGGCATGGAGAGCCTTGGCCGACGCGGCAGCCCGGGATGCGGCCTGCAATAAGGAGATCGTCATGAAAGAGAATCCTGCTCGTCGAGCCTTCGTAAAAAAGGGCGCCTGCGGCGCTGCCGCACTAGCTGCGGGAGGCTTGCTGAACTTCAATAGCAGCGGGCTTGCCGAAGCCCAGCAAGCCTCGCCGGGGCATGGCGTCACGGCTAACAAGGAGTGGCAGCAGCTGCTGACTCCTGAGCAGATTATTCAGCTGGCGAAGATCGGCAACCAGCGCTTCGTCAGCGGAGCGCCGATCCAGCGCGACTACCAGCGCGACATTCGCGATACCAGGAAAGCGCAGTACCCGGTGGCGATTGTGTTGAGCTGTATCGATTCACGCGCCCCAGCCGAGATCATCTTCGACGCCGGCATCGGCAATATTTTCAATGCCCGAATCGCGGGCAACACCGTCGATCCCGATGTTGCCGGCAGCATGGAATACGCCTGCAAAGTTGTCGGCTCGAAATTAGTTCTGGTGATGGGGCACACCAGCTGCGGCGCAGTCAAAGGAGCCATCGATAAAGTCCAGCTGGGAAACCTCACGCAACTGATCGAGAAAATCTACCCCGCAGTAGAAGCGCTGAGCAACTTCCCAGGCGACAAGAGCTCCCATAATCCTCAATACGTGGATGCGGTCGCCGCCAAGAACGTGCAGCTGACCATCGAAAACATCCGCAAGATCAGCCCCATTCTCGCCGAACTCGAGCAGCAGAAGGCAATCATGATCGCCGGCGCCATGTACAGCGTGAAGAACGGCAAGGTGGATTTTCTGTAAAGGCAGATGACGATCACTCGTCGCGCAGCGTCTTCATGGGATCGACGCGGGTGGCGCGATAAGCCGGTAAAGTACTTGCCAGCAAACCGACCGCTGTCATCGCGAGTGCGACCGTGCTGAAGGTCGCCTGATCGCGTGCGCTAATGCCGTAGATCACGCTGGAGAGCACGCGTCCCAAGGCGAGCGCGCCCGCGAGTCCGATCGCGACGCCGAGCAACGTCGGTTTCATACCTTCCACGATCACCATGCGCAGAACATCGCGCACCTGCGCGCCCAGCGCCATGCGGATGCCGATCTCGCGCACACGCAGTCGCACCGCATACGCCAGCACGCTGTAAATGCCAACCGCAGCCAGCAACAGCGCCAGCCCGGCGAAGCCCGACAGCAACAACATCGTGAAGCGCTGCTGCAGCAAGGATTCCTCCACGGTATCCTGCATCGTCTTGACAAACAGCAGCGGCACTTCGCTATCGATGTCATTCACCGCATTGCTGATGGCCGAAACTACGCTGCGTGGATCGGTGTGTGTCCGCACCGTCAAGGTCATGCTGAACGATTGCCAATCGCCATCCCTGCCCGCCGAAATCTGTCCCAATGGCAGGTAGAGCATCGAGGCGGAGCGCGTTTGGCTCAGCGCATCGTCCTTCACGTCGGCGACTACGCCGACGACCTCGCGTGTGGTGTCAGGGAAAAAGTACATGGTGAGACGTTTGCCAATTGGGTCTTCATTGGGCCAAAACTGCCGCGCCATGGATTGGCTGATCAGGATGGCGCCCGGACGACCGGCGACATCCGCGTCGTTGAAATCGCGACCGCGCAGCAGCGGGATGTGCATCGCGTTCATATAGCCCGGGCTGATCAAGCGGACGTCAATCTCCGGCTGGTCGGCCATCGCCAGCAACGGCCGCCCCTCGATTTGCACTGGCTGATGTGAGCCGCCGCCGGTCAGCGGTAACGCATCGATGACGCCGGCCGATTGCACGCCGGGCAGTGCCCGCACCCGTTGCAACACGCGATCGAAGAAACTGAACTGCTGCTGGGGCGTAGTGAACTTCGTCGAAGGGATCGACACCTTCATAGTGATGACGTGATCGGGATCGAAGCCGGGATTGACGGAGCGCAGCATCCACAGGCTGCGAATCAGCAGGCCGGCGCCGATCAACAGCATCAGCGACAACGCGACTTCAGCGACAACCAGAGCACCACGCGTGCGAGTTCCGCCGGATTCGGAAGCCGTACGCCCGGCGCTCTGTTTTAGCGCTTCGCTCACGTCTTCGCGCGTGAGACGCAGCGCGGGCAGAAGTCCGGCGAGGATTCCGGTAACCAGCGAGACACCAAGCGCGAAGGCTAACACCCAAACGTCAAGAGCAACGGCGCCAGAGCGCGGCAGCTGATTGCCCACAAACTTCACCATGAACACGGCGCCGAAATGGGCGAAAATCAGGCCGCAGGCGCCGCCCGCAACCGCAAGGATCACAGTTTCCGCAAGCACCTGTTGCAACAGGCGGCGACGGCTGGCTCCGAGAGCCGAACGGATGGCGACTTCCTTGCGCCGCGAAAGCGTCTTGGCCAAAACGAGATTGGCGACATTGGCGCAGGCGATCAGCAGGACCAACGCGACCGCGCCCAGCAGAATCAGCAGCGGCATTCGCACATCTCCGACCATGTCCTCGCGCAGAGGGATCGCGGTCGCACCCCAACCTTTGTCATCCTTGGGATATTGCTGCGCCAGCCGGTCGGAAATGGTAGCCAGTTCGGCTTTCGCCAGCTCGAGCGTAATACCCGGCTTCAGCCGGGCCAGCACACCGTAATTGTGATTGTCGCGGATGGCGCGCTCCTGAGGCGTCCATCCCTGTAGTTTCCACATCTGCACGCTGCTGCCAGGATCGCTCGCGATTGGAAACTCGAAGCCTGGGGGCATCACGCCGATCACGGTGTAGGCTTCGCCATTGAGCTGGATGGTCTTGCCAACCATCGCCGGGTTTGCGCCAAGATGATTGCGCCAGAAGCTATAACTGGCGATGACCACGTGGTTGTGACCGGGCTGGTCCTCGCTCTCCAGAAAGTCGCGGCCCAGCAGCGGCTGCGCATGCAGAATGGAGAACAGGCCATACGTAGAGGAAAGCACCGGCACAGGCACGGGCTGGCCTTTGCCGGTCAGGACATAGCGGCCAAACCCGTACGCCGACATGCCATCGAAGCTGTGCGCCTGCGCGCGCCAATCGAAGAAGTTGGCGGGCGAAACCGAGAACAGCGTCATGCCGGGAAAGCTGGCGGGCGGCGGAATGTGATAGAGCTCCAGCAGACTGCCAGGTTGATCGAAGGGCAGCGGCCGCAGCAGTACGGCATTTACCACGCTGAAGATTGCGGTGTTGGCTCCGATTCCCAGTGCAAGCACCAGTACGGCCACCACGGTAAAGCCGGGACTCTTGCGCAGCGTGCGCCAGCCGTATCGAATGTCCTGACCAAGATGTGCCAAATCTGATTTCCTCTTCTCAAGATACGCACGCCGCAACTCTGCGGTTCGCAGGGGCGTTCATTACTACATGCTGCAGATTGTGTGCCAGATGGGGCCGGTCTAAGTCCTGTCTCAGGGCCGATGCGGGTGAGTGAGTCCAGACGGGGGCGTTCGTTTTCGAACAGGGAGTCCGCACGCGGACAAGCGCTGCTTCATGGTAGGGGAAGCAAGGTCGCAGGCAACAGCGATGCCCCCGATCGACATCTGAAGTGGTAGTCTACCTACCGATGGCAGCCTGACGAAGGTGCAGTTTCATCCGTGGCTACCTAGATTCCGCATCCAAGCACAAGCGCGGTTCGGCGGGCGAGGAAAGCGCTGACCGGCCGATCTGGCGTTGGCGAGGGAGGCGGAGTACACGTACTTGAGGATCGCCATGAGCGCCGCTAAAGTTGTGACGGATGGGGAATCTTTCTCCGCAAGCGCACCCAAGAATCGTAGCTCTCATACCACGCAGTTCTATTCAGACGACACTTTCCTGATCAGCGCTGTGGCCCGTTTCCTTGCGGGCCCGCTTGCCAGTGGCGATGCGGCGCTCATCATTGCTACGAGAAGCCACCGCGAGCAGTTCGAGCAACACCTGGATGCGGAAGGGATCGACCTCCGATCGGTGATAGAGCAGGGACGATGTGTCTTTCTGGATGCGGCGGAAACCCTGTCCCACTTCATGAACGGCGGACGGCCACAGGGCAGCCAGTTTTTCAGCCTAATCGGGGGAGTTCTTGATCGGCTCCGGGCGGCGGCGAACGGGCAGGACCGCCGTGTCATGGCGTTTGGAGAGATGGTGGCGCTACTCTGGCTGGAAGGCAACGGCGCCGCCGCCATCGAAGTGGAGAAGCTATGGAACCAGTTGGCTGTGACGCATCGCTTTCATTTGCTTTGTGCCTACCCGATCAAGGCCTTTGACAAGCCGGAGGATGCCGCGGACTTCCTGAAAATCTGCAGTGAGCATGACGCTATCTCTCCCGCTGAGGAATATACGCAGGCGGTGAACGAAGACGAACGCCTACGCTTGATTGCTCAATTGCAGCAGAAGGCCGAGGCGCTGGAAGGAGAAATCGCCCGGCGCGCCCGGGCCGAGCAGGCGCTTCGGCAAAGCGAAGCCGAGCTGCGCGACTTTCTGGATAACGCCGCCCTGCCCATACAGTGGATAGCGGCCGACGGCACTATCCTCTGGGCCAACAAGGCGCAAAGCGATCTGCTGGGATACTCGCAGGAAGAATATGCCGGCCATTCGATGCGCGAGTTTCACCCGGATGAGACAGCGACCGCGGAAATCCTGCAGCGCTTTTGCCGGGGTGAGCAAGTGCGCGGTTACGAAACCTGTCTGCGCCATAAGGACGGCTCCATTCGCCACGTACGCATTCATTCCAGCCCGCTTGTCCGCGATGGACAATTGGTCTACACCCGCTGCTTCACGGTCGACTTTACCGCCGAGAAGAGCGCGGAGTCTGTGCAGTCGTTGCTGGCAGCAATTGTCGCCTCTTGTGACGATGGCATCGCCAGCAAGGACCTGAATGGCATCGTCACCAGCTGGAATGCTGCAGCGGAGCGCATCTTTGGCTATAAGGCAAGCGAGATGATCGGACGTCCGATCACGATGATCATTCCCCCTGAACTACAGGATGACGAGCAGCGGATCCTGGCGCGAATCCGGAGTGGCGAACGTATCGATCACTTCGAGACGGTGCGTATGACCAAGGACGGCCGCCGCCTGGACGTGTCGCTGACCGTCTCTCCGGTGCGAGAGGCTAACGGCCGGGTAATAGGCGCGGCAAAGGTGGTACGCGATATCACGGAGCGAAAGCGCGCCGAGGAAGCTTTGCGGCGTGCCGAGAAGCTGGCGACCACAGGGCGTTTGGCCGCTACCATCGCCCACGAGATCAACAATCCCATGCAGGCGCTTAGCAACCTGCTGTCGCTGCTCTCCTACAAACTTTCGCTCGACGAAAGCACCCGCGAATTGGTTTCTATGGCGGAAGCGGAGCTGGGCCGCATGTCGCATATCACGCGCCAGATGCTGTCCTTCTATCGCGAATCGACGACTCCGGCCGCAGTCAAGGTTACGGAAGTGTTGGACGACGTGCTCGAACTTTTCGTGATGCGCATGCGATCCAACCGCATCACCCTGGAGCGCCGCTACGAGTCTACCGGCGAGATCTACGGATATCCGGTGGAGCTGAGCCAACTGTTCGCCAACCTGATTGGCAATGCCATTGAGGCTGTGGGAGACAAGGGACGCCTCTACGTGCATGTCGCGCCGCAGCGCGAAATCAAGGCGCCACAGCGGGAGGGCATCCGCGTTGTGATCGGTGACAACGGGCCGGGCATCAAGCGCGAACTGCAGTCGCACATCTTCGAGCCCTTCTTCACTACCAAAGCGGCCAAGGGAACGGGACTGGGACTTTGGGTAGTGCGGGGCATCGTCGCCAAACACGAAGGGACAATCCGGGTGCGCAGCACGACCAGCCCCGGCCGCAGCGGAACGGTTTTCATGGTCTTCCTCCCGCTGGCAGTGGACCGCAAGGCGGTCTCCGAAGAAACCGGCTCACCCGCCTCAGTGATCGGAGAGACTTGAGTGGCAAAGGCCGGTCTTGGATAGGTACACCTGCGTACCCGAGCCGGCGGTTGACTTAAGCCTCCCTGAGGATGATTATTCTGGTGCTTCCTGCAAATTCGCGACCCCTTCCTATTCTTATGCAACACCCGTCGTCTCAGCCTGGCATAGCGGTGTAACTGAGCGGGCATCCTTTCGCAAAGACAACATCCCATGCTGTAAGCTGCTAAGAGGTTGGCTATGCGACCTGCATTCCTTTCGGGAGAGTTTCATTGGACCGTTCGCTAGTTACTGTCCTGTCCTGCCTCGCATTCTTGTCGTTCGCAAGTCCTCAACAGGCATCAACCCCTCCTGCCGGGCGGCCAACTTCGAACAAGTCGGCTCCCGCGCCGTTCAATCCACCCGACAAGATCTTTGGCTATCGCAATCCATCGGCGGAACTGCAAGCGGAAAAGACTTTCCTTGCCGTGCCTGATCCGCAACTGGCAAGGAAGCATCTGCAGGTGCTGACGTCGGCCCCGCACGTCGCCGGTTCGCCCGAGGATCGCCGGACTGCGGAATACGTATTGCAGCAGTACCTCGCCGCCGGTCTGGACGCGTCCATTCAGCCTTACAAAGTCTGGATGGCGCTGCCGCTGGATGTTCGCGTCGATGTCGTTGCTCCAGAGAACGTGGTGATGCATGGGCCGTCTCCGGAGCGGGTGAGCGACGATCCCTTCCAGAAAGATGCCAGGATTCTGCCGGCATTCAACGAGTACTCGCCGTCGGGCGACGTGACCGCAGACGTGGTTTATGCCAACTACGGCCGCGCCGAGGACTTCAAGAAGCTGAAGGAGATGGGCATCGATGTGAAGGGCAAGCTCGTCATCGTTCGTTATGGCGAGGTCTTTCGCGGAGTCAAGGTTTTTCTGGCAGAGCAGAACGGAGCCGCGGGCGTCATTATTTATTCCGATCCCTGGGATGACGGCTACTTCAAGGGCGACAAGTACACCAAAGGGCCGTGGCGGCCGGACACCGGCGTGCAACGCGGATCAGTCCAATATCTGTTCCGCTACCCCGGAGATCCTACAACCCCAGACATCGCTTCCGTGCCCGACTTGCCGGAGAGCAAACGGACTCCGCCGGCGCAGGCGACCGATCTCCCGAGAATTCCCGCGACGCCGTTGTCCTATGCGGATGCAACACCGATCTTGGCGAACCTTGGCGGTCCGGAGTCGCCGCGCGCATGGCAAGGCGCGTTGCCGTTCACCTATCACGTGGGTCCGGGACCGGTGAAGGTGCATCTGGCGGTGAAACAGAACTACAGCTACACCACGATCTGGGACGTGATCGGAATTGTGCATGGAGCGCAGCTTCCGAACGAATGGGTCATTACGGGCAATCACCGCGATGCGTGGGTGTACGGCGCGGTCGACCCCAACAGCGGTACTGCAGCGCAGTTGGAAGCGGTGCACGGCGTGGGCGAGTTGCTGAAAGCCGGCTGGCGTCCGAAGCGCACTTTGGTGTTCGCCAGCTGGGATGGAGAGGAAGAAGGATTGATCGGCTCGACCGAATACGCCGAGCAGCATGCCAAAGAGCTTTCGCGTGCCGTCGCCTACTTCAACATGGACGCGGCGGTCTCCGGTCCTGACTTTGGCGCGTCGGCCGTGCCGAGCCTGAAGCAGTACCTGCGCGATGTGGCCAAGTCCGTGCCGAGCCCCAAGGCCGGCAGCGTCTACGATCAGTGGAAGCTGACCACTGAGAAGCAGCAGAAAGAGGAACGCGAGCGAGCTGCACATCCTGAAAACGAAATGTCTCCCGCGCCCGGGCGCGAGCCCAACGCTGCCGTGACCAAGGATGTGAAGGTGGGCGATTTGGGCAGCGGATCGGATTACACCGCCTTTCTGCAGCATCTCGGTGTGCCCTCGGCGGATATCGGATCGCGAGGGCCGTATGGCGTTTATCACTCCGCTTTCGACGACTTTCAGTGGTTCACGAAGTTTGGCGATCCCACATTTGTCTATGAACAGCAGATGGCTCGTTTCTATGGCCTGGAAGCGATTCGCATGGCGTCGACCGATGTGCTGCCGCTGAATTACGAAGAGTATGGCAAGGAGATCACCGAATATGTGAAGTCAGCGGAACAGAAGGCCAAAACGCAGTTCGGGGATCAGGCGCCGTCGTTCGTGGACGCGCTACAAGCAGCGGGGCGACTGCAGAAGGCAGGAGCGCATGTCTGGGAGGTGCAAAGCCTTCCGACCGGCGATGCCGCAGTGGTAAATCTCGTTCTGCGCAATGTGGAGCGGGACTTCATCGGCGATGGACTGCCGGGACGTCCGTGGTTCAAGCATGTGATCTACGCGCCGGGCGAGCACACAGGCTACGCGGCCGTGGTGATTCCCGGCGTGAACGAAGCGATCGAGAACAACAACCTCACGCTGACGAAGCAACAGTTGCAGATTCTGACCAATGCCTTGAATCGCGCTGCGGGAGCGCTGGAGATGGTGAAGTGAGGTGAAGCAGTAGCTAGTAACTAGTAATTAGTAATTAGTAGCTAGTAGTTAGCTGTGCATGCGCCATCACTAGCTACTAGCTAGTAGTCAGCTGTGTACGCGCCATCACTAATTACTAGCTACTAGTTACTAATTACTGCTTCCTTCTATAGCGATTGAACTGATGGTCGCCGGCTTTGCGGCAGCTTAACCAGGTCCAATGCGTCACCTGCTCGAATGTGAATCCCGCTCCGCCGAAGATTGTCGGGCGCAGAAGCAACGGCATTGCCTGCTCGGATGCAAGCCGCTCCTGCTCGGGCGGGACCACTTGTCCCACTTCAATAGGCGAGACTGTCAGGAACTTCTCGTCGACTAGGTCCAACCGCGCAAGGCTCCCATACAATGTGGGACCTCCCTCGCAGAGCAGATGCTTCACATCCAGCTCTTCGCGCAGCTTTGAAACCGCGCGGGCGAGATCGAAGTTCTCTTTATCTCCAGCGGCGATGATCGCGACATGCGAATGTCCACCTTGCGCTTGCAAACGCTCCGCACCAGCCGGTGAAGTCAGGATCGCGGTATCGACAACATCGCCGTCGAAGACCTTGTGCTGCGACAGGTCGAGATGGGCCGCGCTGGTGACAAAAATGTTGCGGTCTCGGCTCTTGCCGAGCTTGCGGCGCAACTCCCGCAATGTGGGATCAACGACTTGGAAAACAATTCCACGACTGTCGGGACCGCGCAAACTCTGCTCCTCGCGCAGTGTGTTCATGCCCATCAGAATGCCATCGGCGTGGGCGCGCAGCAGATCCATCAGCCAGCGGTCCTCGCGCGACTGCGAGATGTCAGCGCCGGTGCCATGCTCTCCTAACAAGCTGGTGATTCCATCCAGCGATTGGACGAAGTTGGTGTAGATCCACGGGCGATCCACGGGCGGCGCGGGAAAACCCAGATTGCCGTAGGGTGCATAAGCCGGGTCGTCGATCGGGCTGGGTTCAGCATTATCGAACAAAATGTCGAAGATGCGATTCGATTCGGGGCTTGGCTTCATCGCTTCACCGCGATTGTACCGTGAGGGCCTGCTTGGGCTCCGGCCAGGCGCTGCGCGCTCAAGTCGCCGGCGACAGATCGATTGTGTCGCCGCATCTCCGATTTACGGTATTTACCTTACAGTCCGACAGCCCGTTTTCCTCATCCAACACCAGTATGCGATGGAAGCGGGGAAGCCGGCTCCGGCTGGTCAGCGAGGCTGACGCTTCGCCGCGGGCGCGAGAGATCTTCGCGCAGGTTCGCGAGCGTCTCGGCGTGCCGATTGTTCCGCCGCTCTTCCAGGCCTACGCCGTCTTTCCGGAATTCCTGGAGTTGCACTGGCGGAGTTTTCATCCGCTGATCGAGTCGCGACAGTTCTTTGTTCTGGGAGCGCGGCTGGCGGCCGAATGTTACACGCGGGCGCACAATTACTTCGCGATCGACAGTCTGGCGGGGCGCAAAGCGGAGCCGGCGGAGAATGTCACGCCGCCGCTGCCACAGGTGCTTGATTACTACCAGTATCTTGATCCGCTCTTACTGCTGATTACGGCAGCGCAGATGCTGGCCTTTGAGGGAACGGCCGGCGTGTCAGCAGAGGCGCCGGACAGTGCGCGGCATGCCAGCTTTCCGGTTGCGCCTCGACTGCTGAGCGATAGCGAAGCCACAGCCGCCGTGCAGCGCATCTGGGAGGAGCGGCGGCGAATCCTGGAGCTCGCCTTCGTCTCCGACGAGCATCGGGCGCTGGCGTGCTGGCCCGAGTTTTATCAGCGATATTGGGCGGGCATGAAAGATCTGCTGCAATCGCCGCTGTATACCGATTGCCAATATCGCATCGGTGAGAGCGCGACGAAGCTGGTGCGCGAGTTGCCAGTCCCCGTGGACACGGCCATTCCGCAGTTGCTGGACGCGGGACTCGACAACGATCAGGTTTACTCGCTGGTGCGCGTCAATGAAGCTTTCCTGCAGGCACTTACCGGATTGCTGCTCGATATCACCTTCGCGCGTATCGGGTTGGAGGGTGGCAATCACAAAGAGGCAATTGCCGGATCTGCGGCGCCAGCCGGGCAGCCGCTGCCCACCGAGAAACCACTCACACTGGAGAAGCCGATGCAATCGGAGAGTCCGGTAAAGCAGTCTGGAACCCCCACCCGTGCGGCGTAGGCAAGTCTGACCGAGCCATAACAACGAGGTCGATTCCCCGCGGATCAAATCTCCTGCGACGTCGGAGGCGTCAGTGGATGCCTATCGAATCCCTACCTGACCGCGCACGCTCTCGATGAGCTTCTGCGAATCGTAGCCGACTCCATCCTTGAACACTGTCTCCACATTCTCAATGTCCTCAATCTTCTTCGACGGATCGCCCTTGATCAGTACCAGGTCCGCCTGCTTGCCTACGGCGATCGAGCCGACATGATCCTGCTGTCCGAGATAAGTCGCCCCGTTCATCGTGGCAATCTGAATCGCCTCCACCGGCGTGAATCCCGCTTCCACCAGCAGCTCAACCTCGCGCTGATCGCCGAATCCCGGCAGCACACCGCCGTTGCCGGTAGGATCAGGTCCGGCCAGCAACAGACCTCCGGCCTTGGCGAATGCCAGCTCGAACTCCAGCTCCTTCTTGAACAAACTCGTCATCGGCGAATCCAGCGGAACGCGCGCCCGTGCGATGAGATAGCTCTGCGCCGATTCCGCCGACATGGCATCGAGAACCCGCTTCTGCAACTTGGGGCGGCCCGGTACCGACGCCTCAAACACGGGCAGCGTCGAAGTCACGGCAACATGATGCTCTATCAGCTCGTGAATCAACCCCTGCACCTGTGCGCCGCTCACCTCCAGCGTCATCCAGCTTTTCGTGCCCCGCGCGCACTCATCCACTTTCTTGTCGCCGACGAACTCGGTATCGGTGAACACCGGGCCATGCTCGAAATCATCAATGCCCAGCGCGATCGCCTCGTGCCACGTCACCGAGCACAAATGCCCCGTGAGCTTGAAGTGCCGCGCGTGCGCCTCCTGAATTGCCGCTCCCAGCTCGTCGCGCGTGATGTTCATGTAGGCCTTGTACGACGTCATGCCCTCGTCGGCCCAGTAGTCGACCATGCGCCTGGCATCGTCCACGCCGGTGAGCTCATGCATCTGCGCGAAGAAGGTGGGCTTACCTTCCAGATACGGCGCGGTAAGGTCGATCTTGGGACCCGGCATTAGTCCGGCGTCAATCCTCTCCTTGATCTTGATATCGGTGTAAGGCTCCAGACTTCCCGTCGTGCGCATCGTGGTGACCCCCGCAGCCAGATATAGACGCGGCGCGCTAAAGGGCAGCTCGACAATCGCCAGGCCGGGTTCTTCAATGTCGCCCTTGCTGAGCTGCACGGAAAAGGAGTTGGTGTAGTAAAGGTGGTTGTGCATCCCCACCAGGCCGGGAATCACCGTGTAGCCGGTGCGGTCCATCTGCTGCGCGTTGGCGGGAATCATGACCGTCCCCGACGAGCCGATGGCCTGAATCTTGCCGTCGGAGATCATGATCGTCTGATTTTCTTTCGCCGCCGCGCCCGTGCCATCGATCACGCGCACGTGGTTCAGAACGATAACCGCGGCATGTGTGCTGATAAAGGGAGTTGTATCGTTCGGCGGCTGAGTCAGCGCAAGACAAGCGCAGGACAACAACACTACTGCAATCGACCATCGGCTCATTGGCAAGCCCTCGTGCACCTGTTCCGTAACGGTGGCTCGCAACTATAAATCCCCTGAGGCATGCAGTGCACGGTTTTTCTTGCACTGTTCGGCTGCGATCGGCGTCGAACCGGGGCGATTGGTACGCGTTAGTACGGGCGATCGTCGGGATCTAGTCAGGAGCGCAAGCGGATGGAGCACCGCTTCAGCTGTGCAGCTCAGGCAGACAAGAGCAAGCCGGCCGCTGCGGTAATCCGTGACATTACCTCAGGCGCTAAAGCGCGTCCTCAAAACGCCGATAAGTATGCACGCCTCAAAGGCGTGCTCCACCCTGAATTCCACTCGCCGATTGATTGACTTCACTGCGCGATTCCGTCACAATCTCGACTCTTCACAATCTCAACGACTT
>JASHXK010000469.1 GCA_030043575.1 Terriglobales bacterium | reverse complement strand
GCCGATGAACTTGTACTCCGGCGTCCATCCCAGAGCGAAGGTCGTACCGCCATTCAGCATCCAGCGCCAGTTCACCCGCCGGTAAATGGCGTTGACCAGCTGCGTGATTTGCGCGTCGCGGAAGTATTCGCGCGCCATCAGCACGCCGCATAGCAGGATGGTGGTATCGATCGGCGACACCTCCGACAGCCGCGCGCGCTTGCCGGTCTCGATGTCGAGGAAATGAAAGAAGAAGCCGTTGATGTGGTCGACCCGCTCCAGTAGTGCGATCAGCGTCTTGACCACGCGGCCGCCAATCTCATGCGGCGGCAAATAGCCGCGCCGGTGGCCAATGCACAGAGCGCCCAGACCGAAGCCGGTCGCGGCGATGCTGGCCACGCGCCGAGGATCGGAACCGCCGTCGGCGAAGGCCCGGTCGCGCACCAGCCCGGTCTTGGGACTGGCCTCATTCCAGAAGAACTGAAATGCCCGGCTGACGATCTCCTCCAGCAACTCGTCGTCGCTAAGCTCCACTTCGGGCGGCACGGCCTGCGATTGCTGCTGACGCGCCTTGGAGATCGCCGCAAAGAGCGGGCTCTGCACCAGCGGAACCGCCAGCGCACCCCGCGCCAGCAGTGACAGCATCTGGCGCCGGGTCAGCGCGCCCGCTGCGCCGGCTTCTGCGCTCGCGAGGACCTCGCTTGGGCGCTCAAGAGGCTGGATCGTCAAGCTGGCTGGTCGGGTCTTCAAGGTAAAAAGGTTCAGGTTCGGTCGCAGCGGATCTTTATGCTGGATGCATACCGCTACCGATTCGGCAGCTTCCGTTTATTGTAAAGGTTGGACACGCCGCGAGCCCCTTACCGCGGCTTATCCGAAGGGAGCTGGATCTGTCCCGACTTCGATGTAACTGCTGGCCAGACAGTGGCTTCCGAATGACCACCCTTCGAACTTCCGGCTGTGAGCCGGGGAAAATCTTGGCCACTCTACCGCAACAGATTGCACTAGAATTCGACGGATTCCCTTTATTATCAATATCATACCACGGAATCCGGATTGCATGTCCCTAGCTCGTGGGTTTGTGTCCACAGGACGAGTGTTGGACAGAAATCCCGGCACTGCCTCTATTATCTTGGCCAAGTCTCTGGGTCGTGATCGAACAGCTCGAGATGTTTGGTTCTGAATCGGAGGAGGAACTCTCTTGAAGAAATTTGGGTGGTCGCTTTGTCTCCTGGCCCTCGCGCTCTCCGTCAGTACTCTACCGGCGATGGCCCAAACAACACTCTTTACTGATCTTGCTACCAGTGGCAACACATACAACTGTTGTGATGGTTGGACGATTACCGGAAACGAGTTTGGCGGCGGCTACACCGTTACCGCTGCCAACGAATTTACCGCTATGGCAACAGGCAGTGTCAGCCAGATTAATGTCGCTGTCGGCACTGTTGAAGGAACCAACTCCTTCTTTGTTGGCCTGTACGCCGCCAACGGCAACGCGCCGGGCACGGAAATCGCACAGTGGAACGACCTCAGCAGCAGCCAGCAATTTGGCGGATGCTGCGGCCTGGTCACCATCAATAACATCAGCGGGGTGGAACTCACTGCTGGAACCTCGTATTTCATGGTGATCGGTCCCACCAACCTCACCGCTACCACCTGGGAAGCGTGGAACTGGAACAACACTGGCGCCACAGGCACAGACCTCTATGCCGAAAGTGGTTGCCAGAACGGCAGCGGCAACGGCTGCAACTGGACCTCGGGTGGCACCCAGACGCTGGGCGCTTTCGACATCGTCGGCAGCACCGGCCAGACCGTTCCCGAGCCATCCTCGCTGCTCCTGTTGGGCACTGGCTTGGTTGGCGCCTTCGGCACGATCCGCCGCAAACTGAGGAAGTAACGCTTCGTCACTCCTAAGGAAGAAGCCGGAGTTTAACTCCGGCTTTTTCTTTTGCCTCGTTCCTTGGGCACAAACTCAAACTGTCCTTCTGAGCGAATTGGCGCGGGTCGAGCCCTATCCAATCGGAAAGAGTTTGGCCACTGTACTGCAAGAGATTGCACTCGAATTGGACGAACTTCCTTTATTATCAATAACATACTACGGAATTCGGATTGCATCTCCCACCTCGGTGTGGGTGTATGTCTGGGATGCGTCTTGGACAGAAATCCGGGCGGGATGGCTCACTGCCTCTATCTTGCCGAATCTCTAGGTTCGTGATCGAACGGCTCGAGATGTTTGGTTTTGAATCGGAGGAGGAACTCTTGAAGAAATTTGCGTGGTCGCTTTGTCTCCTGGCCCTCGCTCTCTGCGTCAGCAGCCTGCCCGCGATGGCTCAAACAAGCTTCTTTGACGATCTCGGTACGGGAACCAACGTGTACAACTGCTGCGAGGGTTGGACCGTTTCCGGAACGGGGATTCTGGGCACCAGCTTTACTTCGGCCAACGAGTTCACCGCTGGGGCGACGGGCAGCGTCAGCCAGATCGACATCGGCATCGGCCTTGCGGGCGGCACCAACTCTTTCTTTGCCGCTCTTTACACAGCCAGCGGCAACGAGCCGGGCACGTTGATCGCGCAGTGGGACAACCTCAGCTCCAATGAGACCTTTGGGCAATGCTGCAACCTGGTCGATATCACTGGAATCACTGGTGTTGAGCTAACTGCCGGAACTTCGTATTTCCTGGTGCTTGGCCCCACCAACCTCACCGCCACGACCTTTATGGCGTGGAACTTCAACAGCACTGGCGCTACCGGCACCGACCTGTATGCTACCAGTGGTTGCCAGAACGGCAGCGGCAACGGTTGCTCATGGAACTCGAACGGCACCCAGACCATCGGCGCCTTCGACATTGTCGGCAGCACTGGCCAGACCGTTCCTGAGCCATCGTCTCTGCTTCTGTTAGGCACTGGACTGGTTGGCGCGTTCGGCACCATCCGCCGCAAGCTGAAAAAATAATCGCTTCGTCACTCGCGACAGAAAAGCCGGAGTTTCCCTCCGGCTTTTTCTTTTGCCTGTAATATCGAACTCCCTCACATTTGCCGTGTCATCCTGAGCGGAGCGAGGCGAACGCCCAGCGCAGTCGAAGGAACCCCTGTAGTCACGCTGGTTCGCCGGTGCCCGACTCAGGCGCGGGATGCCCCAGGTCTCGCGGCTTTCGAGACCTGGCAGACACGAATCACCACACACTCACGAGGGAACCCATTGTCCCCCAATTGACAACTGACAACGCCTCTCCGCCTTTACAACCGACAACGCTTTTCAGATGTTAATCGCCATCCCAAACACCGAATTCGCCGCGTCCAGCACCGCCTCCGACAGCGTCGGATGTGCGTGCACGATGTTCGCCAGCTCTTCCGCCGTGCACTCCATCTCCAGCGCCACTACCGACTCCGCGATCAACTCCGTCGCATTCGCCCCGATGATGTGTACGCCCAGAATCTCGCCATACTTCGCGTCACTCACGATCTTCACAAATCCCTCATGCTGCCCAACGATCGACGCCCGCGAGTTCGCCGTGAACGGAAACTTCCCAACCTTCACGTTGTAACCCGCTTCCTTCGCCTTCGCCTCGGTCAGCCCGACGCTCCCAATCTCCGGATGGCAATAGGTCGCATTCGGAATGCGCAGCGGACTGAGCTTCTTCGTCGGCTTGCCCGCAAGGTGCGTCACCGCGACAATGCCCTCGGCAAATCCCGCGTGCGCCAGCTGCGGAAATCCGGCAACGATGTCGCCGGCGGCATAAATCCCCGGCTCGGCCGTCCGCATGTATTCGTCAACTTTGATGAAGCCGCGCTCCACCTGAATCTTCGTCTTCTCGATGCCAATGCCGTCCGTAACAGGCGCGCGCCCCACCGCAACCAGCACCTTCTCCGCCTCGATCGTCTGCGCCTTGCCGTCGACGGTGAACGTCACCGCAACGCCGCCCTTCTTCGTCTCCACCTTCTCCACCTTGGCGTTGACGAAGCCGTTGATGCCGCGCTTGCGATACACGCGCATCAGCTCCTTCGAGACTTCCTCGTCCTCGACGGGAACGTAGCGTGGCAGCATCTCCAGAATGGTCACATCCGCACCAAACGATTTGTAGATGCTGGCGAACTCCACGCCCACCGCACCCGAGCCGATGACGATCAGCGACTTGGG
>JASHXK010000468.1 GCA_030043575.1 Terriglobales bacterium | reverse complement strand
TTTGGCGGCTCGAAGGGCATTCGCTTTACTGCTTATCGCCGATTTTGAACTCCGTCCAGGGTTCGCCCTTCATGTCCACCAGAATGGGCCTCTGCCAGTCGAACTCAGGATGCTCCTTCAGGAACGGCTGGGCGAGAAAATCTTCGCCGCAGGGATGTCCGGCCCGCGCCTCGAGCGACATGTTCTTCGCCATGGTGCTGTCCGCTGCCTGCGCCGTCACGGCGCCATCGGGATCATAGGGAGGATTGCCCCACGCCGGCTCGCCCGTTGGAGAGGTATCGCCATGCCCGCAAAGCCCGCGATAGTTGCGATCTTCTTTGCCCTCGAAGGTGTCGTAGTGATCGGCCAGGAACTTCTCGCCCATGGCGATATCGATCTGTCCTTTATTTGCTGGCAGCAACTGCTGCCAGCGTATTCGCCGCGCGTTTGGCGAGCTCGACATATCGTTGGGATCAAAGTTGGTTTCGGACTTGATCAGCTCGGGATCGCTAGGAAAATTCGAGCCTTCGAAATAACCGTCCTTGGTGCGCCACACGCGATGAACCTTCAGGCCATCCTCGAAGCGTGCAATCTCCCCCGTTTTGGTGTCAGCCAGCAGCCAGTCATTGGCATAGCCGCCGTTGTCGCCCTGCATCATGATCTGCACGTACTGATCAATCGAGCTGGCGTACTGCGCGGCCTTGCGCGCGCGCACAAACTCCGGCTTGCCGTTGACATCGAAGCCATGGAATCCGGTAATCGTCGTTTCGGTTACCATCAGCCCGGCGGAGTTGATGGCGAAGTCGTCGTCGCTCACGATGATTCCCGGGAAGCCGTCAGTTAGCATTCGATAGCCGTGCGTCGGCACGATGTCGAAGATGATCGTCCAGCGCCTGCCGGTCGCATAGTCGGTCCAGTTGCTGTGTGCGATCACCGGCTTCTGGTCCTTGGTATAGGAGCCGGTGGCGACAAAGGCGCTGCAGTTGCCCGGTGCTTTCAGATCGGGAGCCTTGGCTTGTTTCTCTTGCTTGTCGAGCATGGGAACGTAGTAATCCGGAACCTCTTCCATCGCGTTGAGCGCGACCACATCCCACACATCCAGCTTCGAGCCTCGCGCCTTAAGCCCGTCGGCAATGCCCTGCAGTTCCTGCTGATACTCCTCGTCGATGTGCGGCCAGAGGATGTTCTGTGCCGTCGCGCGATAAAAGGCCCAGCTGCGTTTCGTGCGGCGGACGTCTTTGAACTGCACCACGCGAAAGCCGTCTTCGATCTCCGGCGCCAGCAGGTATCCATGCTGATAGCCAATATCGGCTGGCGTACCCTCCAGATGCACATACACCCAGCCGCCGCGCTCGAAGCGGTATCCGCCCTTGAGCCGCGCCTCATCGGCTTTGGCGGTATTCGGCTTGGACGTCGCCGCGCTGGCGGCAGCCGCAACAAGAGTGAGAGTCAGCAGAGCGCCCAGAAGACCGCGAATGCCCAACCGCATCAGTACCTCCGATTAGCCTTCAAGGAAGACGGCAGCAGCTTATCCATTTGCCGCCGGAATAGCAATCTTGGCGAGCTCTCCCTGTTCTAACTTCGCGGCGTTAACGTGCAACGTCGCATGCACGCATTGCTACCTCCGCTCTCGTCCATTATCATCGTGCGCTTGGAGAACTCGATGCCCACAAACCGCTGTGTGGCTACCGCAATCTGTCGTACGTTCGTGTTCGTCGTCCTCAGCCTCTCGCTCGCCCTTACTCTGTCTGCACAGATCCAGCACTCCTCATCGGCCACCTGGCGATTCGCAGTGTCAGGCGACTCACGCAACTGCGGCGACATTGTCATGCCCGCCATCGCTGCCGGAGTCCGCGCTGAGGGTGCTGCCTTTTACTGGCATCTCGGCGACTTTCGCGCTATGTCAAACTTCGACGAGGACTACCGTAAGACCCATCCTCAAGCCGGCATATCGCAATATTTCGCGCAAGCCTGGCCCGACTTCATCCAGCATCAGCTCACGCCCTTTGGCGATTTGCCCATCTTCCTGGGCATCGGCAACCACGAACTCGTCGCGCCTAAGACGCGCGCCGACTACATCGCGCAATTTGCCGATTGGCTCAATCAGCCCGTGATTCAGCGGCAGCGGCTGGCCGACAATCCCAGCGATTACATGCTCCGGATCTATTACCACTGGATCGACCGCGGCGTGGACTTCATCAGCATGGATAACGCCTCGTATGACATGTTCGACGCCGGCCAGATGTCGTGGTTCAACAAGGTGCTGGCCAACGACGCGAAGAACAGCGCGATTCGCACCGTTGTGGTCGGGATGCACGCCGCGCTGCCCGACAGCTCCTCCGCCGGACACAGCATGAACGACTCTGCACAAGAGCAGGAGACGGGACGAAAGGTTTATGCGCAGCTCTCAGCCTTCCGCAGGAGTACGGGAAAGAATGTTTATGTCCTGGCCAGCCACTCACACTTCGTGATGAACAACGTCTACGACACGGCTTGCCATAAGGACGATGTGCTCGACGGTTGGATCACAGGCAGCGCAGGAGCGGTGCGCTATCGCCTGCCGCCGGCGCTCGACGGGGCAAGCATTGCGATGACTGATGTTTACGGCTACCTGCTGGCGACAGTTGCGCCGGACGGCAAAATTACGTTTCAGTTCAAGGAGATCAAGCAGTCCGATGTGCCCGCCGGCGTGGTCAACGAATTTTCGCCGGATCTGGTGAAGTGGTGCTTCCAGCAAAATGCCTCCAAGTACCAACCCTCCGGCCCGACTTGCGGCGAAGCTCCGCTAGGGGATGAGCGTGAGTGATCCGGTAGAGCTGGCCTTCAGGCCAGCCTCCCAGCGAATCCCAGTGCCCGACTTGTTTGTCATCCCGAGCGGAGTGAAGTCAATCGCACAGCGATCGACGCGCCGCCGAAGGATCTGCAGTTCGCGCTCATGTTGAAGATTTCGCCCTCCGATTACGATGCTATGCGCCGCCATGGCGAACAGACCTACCCGCTCGAGTGCTGCGGCATTCTAATCGGCACCGTCGAAGGCGACACTCGCACCGTACACTCCGTAGTCCGCTGCAACAATGTCTGCTCTGCCCCGCAAACTCGCTATGACATCGATCCGTGCGACCTCATCGGCGCACAGCGCGAAGCCCGCGAGCGCGGCGTCGACATCGTCGGCTTCTATCATTCGCATCCCGACCACACCGCCAGCTGGTCTCCGACCGACTTGGAGCAGGCCCACTGGATCGGCTGCTCCTACGTGATCACGAGTGTCGACAATGGCAAGGCAGCGCAGACGGCTTCCTTCGTTCTGTCGGGGAAACTAGAGGAAGACAAGGAGTTGGTTGAGGAAAGGATTGTACTGGAAAAAAGGAGTTAGAGATCATTCAACAGGCTTTAGGCTCTCAGGCCAGATTCTGGTCCATGCGTGGCTGTTTTACGGGAAGTTCCAAGCTGACGGCCGACAGCTGAGAGCCGATGGCTCTTCGCCAGTTGCTAGTTACTCGTTACTCTCTCTACAATCTGTCATTCCCCATGCTTCGCTTTTCAACCGCCGGAGAATCGCACGGAGAGGCGCTGGTCGCGCTGCTTTCCGGCATGCCTGCCGGAGTCGCGGTCGACCTCGCCTTCGTTAATCGCGAGCTCTGGCGCCGGCAGCAAGGTTATGGTCGCGGCGGACGCATGCGTATCGAATGCGATACGGCTCGGATCCTCAGCGGCGTGCGCCACGGCAAGACCATCGGCTCGCCCATCGCGCTGCTGCTCGCCAATAACGACTGGCAAAATTGGACCGAAGCTTTGCCCGTCGAGCAGGGCGATCCGGCAAAGCACAAGCGCGTCGCCTCGCCGCGTCCAGGTCACGCCGATCTCGCCGGAGCCGTGAAGTATAACTTCCCCGAAGCGCGCTATGTTTTGGAACGCGCCTCGGCACGCGAATCTGCAGCGCGCGTGGCAGCTGGTGCAATCGCGAAACTTTTATTGCGCGAACTCGGTATCGAAGTCTTGAGCCATGTTATTGCCGTCGGCAGCGCGCGACTGGACAATCCAGTCACATGGGATTCCGTCGCTGCTCTGGCTAAGAAAGATGCGGTCCTGCTCGGCTGCGCCGATCCTGAAAGCGAAGCGCGCATGAAAGAACAAGTCGATCTGGCGTTACGCACCGGCGATTCTGTCGGCGGCATCTTCGAGGTGATTGCGCATAATGTGCCGCCCGGACTTGGCACTTACGCCAATTGGGACGAGCGCCTGGACGCGCAACTTGCCGCCGCCGTGATGTCGCTGCAGGCTGTCAAGGCCGTCGAAATTGGCGACGCGGTGCAGGCTGCCGCTTCACTCGGCTCCACGGTGCATGATGAAATAGGATACGAGCGGGGGGGTGTGAATTCTTTCACTGGATTCATCCGCCGTTCGAACCACGCCGGCGGTCTGGAAGGCGGCGTCTCCAACGGCGAAGACATTCGCGTGCGCGGATACCTGAAGCCGATATCGACGCTGCGGCGTCCCCTGGCTTCCGTGGACTTCGCCACACGTGACCCGGTGAAAGCCGCCTACGAGCGCTCCGATGTATGCGTCGTTCCGGCCGCGGGTGTGGCGGGCGAAGCCATGGTCGCGCTCACCATCGCACGTTGTGCGCTGGAGAAATTTGGTGGCGATTCTCTGCTGGAATTGAAGCGAAATTTCGAGGGCTACTGCCAACAGCTGCGAAACTTCTAAATGATCTATCCCATCGTCAAGTATGGCGATCCGGTTCTGGAGAAGCCGGCTGCCCCCATCACCACTTTCGACGACGAATTGCGCAAACTGGCCGACGACATGTTCGAGAGCATGTACGCTGCGCACGGCGTCGGTCTGGCTGCACCGCAGATCGGAATCAGCAAGCGCATCGCGGTCATCGACGTAACGTTCAAGGAAGACCCGAACGGCAAGATCGTCCTGGTCAATCCCGAGATCGTCCACACCGAAGGCAAGCTGACCTCAACCGAAGGCTGCCTCAGCCTGCCGGAGTTCCGCGAAAACGTTACCCGTCCGCGCAAGGTAACCGCGCGCGCGCAGGATTTGAATGGAAAGACCATCGAAGTCACGGGCGAAGAGCTGCTGGCTCGCGCCTTGATCCACGAAACCGATCACCTCAATGGCAAGCTTTACATCAGCCACATCAGCGCTCTGAAGCGTGACATGATCAAACGCAAAGTTCGCAAGCTGATTAAGCAAGGGGAGTGGTGAACGCCAGCTCTTAGCCGTCAGCTTTTTGCTCTTGGCAAGAAATCAGATACAAGCCTGTGGCCGTATGCTTTAGTAGGAAGGAATGCGCGGATCCATCGCTTGCTAGAAGCTGGCCACCTCCCACGCCGAGGCGTAACTTATGTCCTGGTACAGCACAGCTAAGAGCTAAAGCCTCGGGAAGGCTGTTTCATGCTTGATCTCATCTTTTGCGGCACTCCCCAATTCGCCGTCCCCACGCTGGAGAGGCTCCTAGCATCGGGCTTTCGGGTGAAGCTCGTGGTGACGCAGCCTGACCGGCCCAGTGGCCGTGGCATGGAGCTTACGCCTTCGCCGGTCCGGCGTACTGCGCTGGCTCTCGACCTTCCCGTCATCCAGCCTGACAAGATCAAGCACAACGACGAATTCCGCGTCCGGCTGCAACAGATCGCGCCCGAGGCGATCATCGTCGTCGGCTACGGCCGCATCATTCCGCAGTGGATGATCGATCTGCCGCCTCTGGGAAACATCAACCTACACGCCTCGCTGCTGCCGAAATATCGAGGCGCCGCGCCCATTCAGTGGGCAATCGCGATGGGGGAGCAAGTCACCGGCGTAACGACCATGCGCATCAACGCCGGTCTCGACACCGGCGACATCCTGCAACAGGTCGAAGAGCCGATCCGGCCTGAAGACACTGCGACGACGCTCGCGCAGCGTCTGGCGCTCGCCGGCGCCCAGCTGATGATCGCGACGCTCGCCGGCCTGAAGAGCGGCGCCATCACGCCGCAGCCACAAGACGACACAAAAGCCACGCTCGCGCCGATTCTCAAGCGTGAGGATGGGCAGATTGATTTTGCGCGAACTGCCATTGATACCTGGAATCGCCTGCGCGGATTGCAGCCCTGGCCTGGAGCTTTCACGAAATTTCGCGGCAAGATGCTGCATATCCATGCGGCATCACCCGCGCCCGAGGCCACAGCAGTTCCCGCCGCTCGCTTCGTGGTCGAAAATGATCGCTTGCTGCTGGGCTTTGCCAATCAAACGGCGCTGGACATTCACGCATTGCAAGTCGAAGGCAAGAAGCGTATGACCGCGCGCGACTTCATCAACGGCTATCGTCCGAAGAGCGAGGAGGTATTGGGCATCTAAACAGTACGCAGTTGGCATTTAGCACTTGGCGGTTGGCTAAAGCCGCGGGCCGGCAAACGGCGTTTCCATTGCCGTGCATCTGAACACTTCGACGTTGCTTACGAATTTCAGTTCCAGCCGTCACTCCGATTGACGGGAGGCATTATGCAACACTCTCGGCCCGCTCTTCGCTTGACCGCTCTTCTTCTGATCGCCGTTCCAACGTTCATTAATGCGCAGACAAACTCCAAAGCCTCACCCACTCAGCCTGGGCAGGTAACCGCGACCGGCAACTTGTCGGTGCGACGCTTCTCCCAGTCTGCGACCCTATTGCCCAACGGCGAGGTCCTGATTGCCGGCGGCATGGAGCGCAACGGCAAATACGACGCCTCGGCTGAACTCTACGAACCGCGAACCGGCAGGTTCACTGCGACGGCGAGTATGAGTTCTCCGCGCGAAGGGCAAGCGGCAATCCTGCTTCGCAATGGCAAGGTCCTGATGGCTGGCGGCGCTTCCGGTCCTGACGGCAACCTGACGACAGCGGAACTCTACGATCCTGCCACCGGAACCTTCCGCCCAACCGGGAATATGATGGGACCGCGAGCGCATGCGGCTGCGGTGCTTCTGAACGATGGTAAGGTCCTGCTGATCGGCGGCGACGGCCCGCACGAAGAGGAGCGCCTCAACTCTGCCGAGCTGTACGATCCCGCAGCTGGCCGCTTCGCTTCGACCGGTAGCATGCACGTGCCGCGCGAGATGCACACCGCCGTTCTGCTCAAGGATGGACGGGTTTTGGTTGCGGGCGGATCGAGCGCCGGCAGTTATCCCAACTCGCGCATCGAAGCGAGCGCGGAGATCTATGATCCCGCGACCGGCCGCTTCTCCACGACCGGTAGCATGAGCGTGCCTCGCCACAAGCTTGCAGCAACACTCCTCGCTGACGGGAAGGTGCTGGTCGTTGGTGGCTCCGACAATCGCGACTGGCGCGGGCAATACGCCTCAGCCGAGCTCTACGATCCCGCGACCGGACGCTTCACCAACGACGGTGAGATGAGCTTCCGGCGCTTCAAGCTGATCCAGACAGCAGTGCGACTGCCCGACGGACGAGTGCTCATCGCCGGCGGCGCCGAGCGGCCGGAGATCTACGATCCGGCAACGAAGAGCTTTCAGCCGGTAAACGGCACCGTTGGCGAGGGACGATACTTCTCAACCGCCACGTTGCTCAATAATGGCCGCGTCCTGATCGCCGGCGGTTACGGCGACGATCCCATGGCCGGGGCTGTAATCAACGCCTGGCTTTACCAGCCGTAAGCCGCCGACAAGGACCGCCCGCTCGGCGGTTATTTCTTGGCGACAGCTTTCCTGAGTTCAACGCCCGGGGTGAATTTTGCAGCGCGGCGAGCAGGAATCTTGATGACGCCTCCCGTCTGAGGATTGCGTCCGTTGCGCGCTTTGCGCTGATAAACCGAGAAGGTTCCGAAGCCGACCAGGGTCACCCGGCCGCCCTTCTTCAACGTACTCGTCACTGAATCGATGATGGTGTCGATGGCCCCACCTGCCGCCGTCTTGCTGACACCGTGAGCGGCTGCGATTTTCTCAATCAGGTCTGCCTTGTTCATACTCGCTCCTCGCCAGCTGTGATGTGATGTGCAGCGAGTATTTACTTGCCGGGACGGGGGTGTGTCAAGAAATAAGTGCAAGCGGAGCGAGTATTTCCATTCTGCACGGCATTAGGCCCACCTTTGGTCCGGGCCAAGCAGGAACTTTGGTATCCCATTCCGCGTACATAAAACCAGGTGCGATCATGCTCAGCTTTCTGCTGTGGTGCATTCTGCTGATCTTCTGTTGGCCGCTGGCCCTGGCTGTTCTGGTGCTTTATCCCATCGTCTGGCTGCTTCTGTTGCCGTTCCGGATCCTAGGAATTGCAGTGGAAGGCGTGCTGGAACTGCTGAAGGCGATCATTCTGCTGCCGGCACGAATCTTATGCGGGCCGAGCCGGGCCTGTTAACGGCCTCTTCGCTCGATCGATCATCAAGAACGAGAGCGGACCCGAAGGTCCGCTCTCAGTCAATAGCTGCGCAATCAATAGCGGCCCGAGTCTTACCCGACCTTCACCTCTGCCGGCTCTTCCTGTTTCGCAATGATCTGGCGATGGTCGATGCCGGTGTAGATCTGGCGCGGCCGCGCGATCTTCTGCTCCGGATCCTGCACCATCTCGTTCCACTGTGCCAGCCAGCCAGCTGCGCGCGGAATAGCGAACAGTACGGTAAACATATCCGGTTGGAAGCCCATGGCCTGATAGATGATCCCGGAATAGAAGTCGACATTGGGATACAGCTTGCGGCTGACAAAGTAGTCGTCCTGTAGCGCGATGCGCTCCAGTTCCAGCGCGATATCGAGCCGCTCATTGCGTCCGGTTACCTCGAACACCTCGTCGGCAACCGCTTTGATGATGCGGGCGCGCGGATCGTAATTCTTATAGACGCGATGCCCGAATCCCATCAGCTTGATCTCGCCTTCCTTCACCCGCTTGATGTAGTTGGGAATGTTCTTCACCGAGCCGATCTCGTCCAGCATCTTGAGCACTTCTTCATTGGCGCCACCGTGCAGAGGGCCGGCCAGTGCCGCCGCGGCGCCTGCCATCGACAGATACGGATCGGTCTGCGCACTGCCGATGACGCGCATGGTCGTCGAGCTGCAGTTCTGCTCGTGGTCGGCGTGCAGGATGAAGAGCACGTCGAGCGCGCGCGCGATGACCGGACTCGCCATATATTTCGGTTCGGTCATCTTCCACAGCATGTTCATGAAGTTCTCGGTGTAGTTGAGATCGTTATCGGGATAGACGTAGGGATGGCCGCGACGGTGACGGTAGGAATACGCCGCCAGAGTCGCCATCTTCGCGATCAGCCGCACGATCTGCTTCTGCCGGTTCTCCGGATCGTGGATGTTCTTGGCCTCGGGATAAACCGTGGACAGCGCCGCTAGCGTGCTCACCAGGATGCCCATGGGGTGGGCATCGTAGCGGAAGCCGTCGATGAACGTCTTGGTGGTCTCGTGCAGCATCGTGTGATGCGTGATCTCCCACGTCCAGTCCTTGTCCTGTTGCGGAGTGGGCAGCTCGCCATAGAGCAGCAAATAAGCGACCTGCAGGTAAGTGCAATGCTCGGCCAGCGTCTCGATGTCGTAGCCGCGGTAGCGAAGGATACCTTTGTCGCCGTCAATAAAAGTGATATTGCTTTTGCACGATGCCGTATTCATGAACGCGGGATCGTACGTCATGACACCGAAATCGTCGGGAGACGTCTTGATCTTCCGCAGATCCATGGCTCGGATGGTACCGAGCTCGATCGGTGCTTCATAAGTCTTGCCGTTACGCTGGTCGGTGATGGTCAAAGTATCCTTCGACATGACCGGAACCTCCTGTCAGAAACTGAGCAAATGAATTCGAAAAATAGCCGGGTGCGAACAAGTGTTCGAACGAGATCAATTCTACTGCCTCGCTGCCAGCTGTCCTAGCATTAGCACAGGGGTGAGCGACTGAAATCACATGTATGTGTGACGGACAAACATAGCTCCCAGGAGCACCGTCCTCCGGCTTTATTTCTTGTCGGCTGGGTTCTTGGAAGCGGTGCTGCTTTTTTCTGTGCTGGCGGAGCTCGTGCTTTTGGAATCCTCGGACTTACCCTCCGACGAAGACGCTGCCGACCCGTTGCCGCCTTTGCCTTTCGAAGAATTCCGGGCATAGTCGGTCACGTACCACCCTGAGCCTTTGAACTGCACCGCCGGCGCCGAAATCAGTTGCTCCAGTTCGCCGCCGCAGTGCGGGCAGGTGGTGAGAGGCGGATCGGAGAATTTCTGGATTCGCTCGGTCAGGCTATGGCACTTCTTGCACTGGTATTCGTAGAGAGGCACGGCCAGTTCCCCACAATCTTCCTAAGTTATTGATTCTATTTTTCGTGATTGGTTGCGGTCAAACGTGAAGCTGTCGGCTTTCTGCCGCCAGCTTTTGCTTTTCGCCATTCGCTCTTCGCCTTTGGCTATTCGTGTCGCAGCAGCTCATGGTTGCAACAACCTCAACACGAAGAACAAGCGTACTCCGCACCTAATGACAGCATTTCGACTTGCGTAAAACGGCTTGGCGAAAAGCGAAGGGCGAAGATCGAAAAGCCTTGCCAGTGTTGGCCTCGCACCATGAAACTGGTCCCGTGAAAGCCATCGCCATTATTCCCGCTCGCCTCGCCTCGACTCGCCTGCCGCGCAAAGTGCTGTGCGAGATAGCCGGTCGTCCCATGCTTGCCTATGTGTACGACGCCGCTCGCAGCTGCTCCGGATTCGACGACGTCATCGTTGCCACCGACTCAGACGAGATTGCCGCCGTTTGCCGTCAAAACGGCTGGAACTATCGCATGACCTCGCCCGAGCATCGCAGTGGCACCGATCGCGTGCACGAGGTCGCGCAGACGGT
>JASHXK010000467.1 GCA_030043575.1 Terriglobales bacterium | reverse complement strand
AAATCCTCGTCCTTGGCGGCGGCGAGGGCCTCGCGTCCGGCTTTGGCGTTCTTATCGAAGGCGTCCAGCACCTCCTGCCGCGTCTTTGGGTCGAAGGGGACGAAGTTGTCCATGTCGAACTCCAAAACTTCCTTGGTGAAGGTCTCTTTCGCCCAGCCCGGCAGTTCGGCGACATGGCCGGCCAGGCGGCTCATTGGCATCGACTTGGGGTGCGGCTTGTAATCGGTAAGCTTGTCCGGAAGGCGTTCCAGCAGCTTGCGGGTGTTGGCCATCTCGGAATCGAACTCTGGGAGAAGCATGTCACGGATTGCCATAAAAACTCCTGCCGCGGTTGCGGCGACCGGCTCAGAATAGCACGAAGAAAAGGCGAAAATCTACGGCTCGTGTCAACATTTAACACAATTATTTTTTCGATCACGTTGGTGGGGTATGATGTTGCGACACCTGTGGGTTAAGCAGGCCGAGGCACACTGGCAGTGGGTCACAACGATAATCAGGCCGCACCGCTCTCGTTGGAATCATTAGAGTCTTCCCCGTCGAAAACCGGAGACGATGCCGATCAGCCGCGGCCCAGCCGCCTCGGCCGCGCGCTCATTTTTGTAATCTTCAATATCGTAGCCGTGCTGGTGCTGGTGCTGCTGGCGGAGGGCGCGGCCAGCATCTATTACGCCTTTCGAGCCGCGTTTGCAACGCCAGCAGTTGCCGAGAGCCTCTACACGGAGTATGACCCCGACCTGGGCTGGGTAAACCTTCCCAATGTCTACCTGCCCAATATGTATGGACCGGGAAAGCTCCTGCGGACCAACTCGCAGCGCTTCCGCAACGACCACGATTTCACGAAGACCGTGCCGCCTGACAAGGCTCGCATCATCTGCTCGGGCGACTCGTTCACACTCGGCTTTGGGGTCGACAACGAGCACACCTGGCCACAACAACTGGCTGCCCGCAACCCGAACCTTGAAACCGTCAACATGGGCCAGGGCGGTTACGGCGCCGACCAGGCTTATCTCTGGTACAAGCGCGACGGAGCTGTGCTCGATCACGACATTCAGATCTTCGCCATCATCTCGCCCGACGTGTACCGCATGCAGCACTCGTCATTCAACGGATATGGCAAGCCGGTTCTTACCGTCGACAACGATCATGTCGTAGCAACCAATGTGCCGGTCCCGCGCACGATGGAAGTCTGGTCGCCGCGGCTGGTACGAGCGGAGAGTGCCCTTTCAAACCTGAGTGTCACGCGCGCTTTGAAGAGCGTCTTCAAGTTCAGGGCAGCCGCACCGTTGATGGATTCGAAGGAGCGAAACGAGGAGACTGCGTGGATTCTGTCGACCATGCTGGACAACCTGGCGGCGATGAATCACGCGCAAAACAGCGTGCTGGTACTGGCCTATCTGCCGACCCGTGAGGAACTGAGTGGGGAAGCCGGAGCGTCGTGGCGCGCTTTTTTGGCCAACTACGCGAACCGGAATCGTCTTTTGTACCTCGACTTGTTCGACGATTTTCGCGCTCTCCCTCCGGCGCAGCTCGATCGTCTTTTTATCAACCGGGCAGCCGTGAACTTTCCCGGAGCCGCTGGTCATTACACCGAAGCAGGTAATGAGTTCGTGGCCGGGCTGATCTATCACCGGCTGCTGGAAAATCCCGAGACCGCGGCGAAGCTGCATGCGCTGTCCAGTAGGACAACGCCCGCTGCCTCGGATTTGGCGAATCCATCAAGCCGCTGATCTTCTTCCAGCGAATGCGGTATCCGCCCGCTGCTGAGTTTGCTCTCACGGCCGACTCACAACCTGAGTCTCTTTGCCGTGCGGGGAATCCTATCCTTGCAGACATCACCTCCTTGGAGGCCTGCTTGGACAAGATCAATCTGGCGCAAAAGTTCTCGCTGTTCAACGAACAGTACAAGCCGAAGATCGTGGGTGAAATCAACGACACTTACGTAAAGCTGGTGAAATTTCAGGGCGACTTCATGTGGCATCACCACGACGTCGAGGACGAGCTGTTCTTTGTAGTCAAAGGCGAGCTGCGCATGAAAGTCCGCGAGAACGGCAGCGAGCGCGAGATCGTCATTCATCCGGGAGAGTTCATCATCATTCCGCACGGCGTGGAACATTTTCCCACTACTGAAGTGGAAACCCACGTCATGCTGCTGGAACCGAAGACCACACTCAACACTGGCAATGTCAGGAACGAGCGAACGCAGCCAGAGTTGCAGAGGATCTAACGGTCGCCACCCGTCTTTGGACATATAATCCCCGGGGGGAGCGGGCCTTGTGGGCGCGATAAGGTCTTAGGGGTGTGTCCGCCGTCAGCTAAATATGCTCTCGAAGAACGATGTCGTTCTAGCCTATCGCCTGCTTCTGGGACGCGAGCCTGAAAGCGCAGCCGTGATTGACTCTGCCCGCAAGGGCTGCAGGAATCTTGAGGAGCTGCGCCAAAGCATCCTGCGCAGCCGGGAATTCCGCGACCTCAGTATGCCAACGGTGATGCCGCTAGTCATGGAGTACCGTTTCCCCCATGATCTCGTCGCGGATGAGTCGCTCATCGAAGTAGATTGTGCGCCGCAGGCCTTGTCTGAATTGTTGAACCGTGTGGAGCGAACCTGGAGTCGGCTGGGCAAGGAAAATCCCTATTGGTCAGTAATCTCCTCAGACCGTTTCGATGTCCGGAATTTTGCAGAGCATCAGGAGATCTTCTGGGCTTCCGGCGAACAAGAAGTCTTGCGGCTTCGGCAGTGGATGAAGCGCAATCGCATCACCTTGCCGCCGCACTCCGTCTGTCTGGAATACGGCTGCGGCACTGGGCGCATCACCCGGTGGCTCAGCCGCGAGTTTGCTCGAGTTGTGGCCTGCGACATATCTGAAGGCCATCTTCAGCTGGCCCGTCAGGCAGTCCAGCCGACGCAGGGTCACCAGGTCGATTTCGTTCGAGTCGATCGCCTCAGTTGCTTGGACAAGCTGCCATCATTTGACATTCTGTTCTCGGTTCTGGTGTTACAGCACAATCCGCCGCCCGTCATCGCCCATATCCTCGACAAATTGCTGGCACGCCTTCGTCCCGGCGGTGTGGCCTATTTCCAGCTTCCGACCTACCATCCTGGCTATTGCTTTTCTGTCGACGAATACCTCGCTCAAAACCGAAATGAAGAATACATGGAGATGCACGTCGTTCCGCAGCGCTACATATTTCAGATCGCCGCTCGAAATGATTGCGAATTCGTCGAGGTCAATCCCGATAATATGACCGCCTCGATGCAGGATACATCCACAACCTTCCTGCTGACGAAGCGGCACAATCGGGTCGGCAGCTTATAAGCAGGTCGCACTAATCCTCGTTTAGCGATCATGGGTTCGTGACACGGCAGCTCGTTCTGCTCCGAGTTGCCGGCAGCTATACATTTCTGCCCCATTCCGAATGCGCCAGGGTCGCTTGAAACTGCTGGAACTCAGTTTGGATGTTGGCGGCTAAGGCCGCGCAGCGCCGTAGGTCCTCTCGAGTTGCCGCCTCTTGCATTTGCACGGCCAGCTCCTTCAAAGATCGGGCTGACAGGTTCGCGGCTGCGCCTTTGAGGGCGTGCGCCACCGCCCGTATGCTGGCGCTATCCGCCGCGCGAATCAGCTCATGGAGATTGGCAAGCTTGCTCGGCACGTCATGGATGAAACTGTCGACCAGTTTTTGCGCCAGTTTGCGATCTCCCATCAGCCG
>JASHXK010000466.1 GCA_030043575.1 Terriglobales bacterium | reverse complement strand
TTTTTCATCGAGATACAGCAAAAAGTATCATGTCGCGAATCCTATTGTTGCGAGTACGATAAACAAGATGCCCGACCAGCTTCTGGACAATCCGAAGCCGACGCGCAAGCCGCGCGACCCCGACGCTGAATCCAACGCCGCCGGCGGCCCGGCTCCGGTTCCGCAGGTCAGCATCAATCGTTCGACGGTGGCCGAGCTGGAGCGGCGCCGCATTCTGCACATCCAGTCGGCGGCGCTGGTGATCCTGGCTACCGCTGCGGTGCTCACGCTGATCTACGTTGCCAAGCTGCTGCTGGTCGTCATCCTCATCTCGATTCTGTTGTCTTTTGTCCTGGCGCCACTGGTCGACCTGATGGTCCGCTTCCAGACCCCGCGTGCGGCCAGCGCCCTGATTGCCGTGATGTTGCTGGTGGGTGCGCTTGGCGCCGCCAGCTATGTCTCCTACAGCCGGGCGCTCGACTTCATGCACGAAGTCCCCAAATACAAAGCCAAGATTCAGGCTCTGGGCGCCAAGATCCGCGAGCAGGCTGAGCAGATTCAGCAAACGGAAGAGACGGTGCTGTCCGAAGAGCAGGACCAGAAGGCGCTGACCGTCAAGCAGTCGAGCAGTTGGACCGACCTGGTCAGCCGCAACGCCAACTCCGTCTCCGAGTTCGTGCTGGCGCTGACGTTCATTCCATTCCTCGTCTTTTTCATGCTGAGCTGGCAGGACCACGTGCGCTCGGCGACGGTCATGCTCTTCAGCATGGAAAACCGCAACTCGGCCTACGTCATGCTGGGCCTCATTGCACGCATGATCCGATCGTTCATCGTCGGCAACTTCATCATCGGAGTGTTTATCAGCGCCTGCAGCATTGCCGTATTCGGCGCTATCGGCCTTCCCTACTTCTACTTCCTCGGCGCGATCAGTGGATTCCTCAGCCTCATCCCTTATCTCGGCGTGTTGCTGGCGTTGCTGCCGCCATTAATCGCCGATCTCGGGCACCTCACGACGGCAACCGCGTCGCTGATCGTCCTCACCGTGCTGGGACTGCACTTGATCGCGATGAACGTGCTCTATCCCAAGATCCTCGGCAAGCGCCTGCGGCTGAATCCTTTGGCGGTGACGTTGGCACTGCTGTTCTGGGGATGGCTGTGGGGCGCGATGGGGCTGATCCTGGCCGTGCCGATCACCGGAGCAATCAAGGTGATCTGCGACCACATCGAGCGCCTGCGGCCCTACGGGGCGTGGCTGGGCGAGTAGCCGCTACTCGCTCTTCGCCATTCGCTCTTCGCTTTTCGCCAGAGGGCTGTTAGCTCTTAGCAAACTCCCACTACGACTGTTACTGCGTTCGGCATTACCCACAAGTGCCACTCATTCGCCTGCTAAGAGCTAAAGGCTAAGGGCTGGTAGCTTCTTGCGAAAAGCGAATGGCGAACAGCGAAAAGCGATCCCGCGCATGGCGAAGAGCGACATCCTTCCGCTAGAATCGTCCTTCGGAGAAATTCATGGCACACATGGTGAAATGCATAAAGCTGGGCCGCGAAGCGGAGGGCCTGGATGAGCCGCCCTTCGACGGCGAACTGGGACAGAAGATCTACAACAACGTTTCCAAGCTGGCCTGGGAACAGTGGCAGGAGCACATGAAGATGCTGCTCAACGAATATCGCCTGCAGCCCTGGAAAAAGGATCACCAGGAATTCATCGCGCAGCAGATGGAAGCCTACTTCTTCGGCGAAGGCTCCGAGCGGCCCAAGGAATACGTCCCACCTCAATAGCTGCCGGCTATCAGCTCTCGGCTGTCAGCTGTCAGTCATTCATTCACTGTTGCCAAAGCTGTCGCAAGGCAGAGAATTGGAACAACGTCTATTCCCGGAGTCGGTCCGGGACATTCCTCCGGAAGCCCTCAAACTGACGGCCGATAGCTGATAGCCGACAGCCGACTCTCAATCTGGCGGCACATAGGGAGAAAAACCTAACGTCTTGTCGGCCTTCTGTACCCACAGGCTTGCCTTGTGCGCGATGCGGTCGTTGACGGTAACGATAACTACCACTCCGCTCGGGCTGCCGAACGCCGGCGCGCCGCGCCCGCGAGGGGGATAACCGGCCGCATAAATCTTGTGGCTCTTGATGATGCCCCACTCGCCACTCGGTCCCCAGTCCTTTAGGAAGTCGTTGATGGTGTAGCGCGAGTACTGGTCGGGATGCTGCTTCCAATCGGGATCGTTCATCCAGATGCCGTAGGCCTGGTCGAAGTTCTGCTGCTGGAGGGCGTTGAAGAAGCGGTCGACTACGCGTTCCTCCGGCCAGAAGCGAAGCTGCCACCAGATCAGCCCGATCACCAGCACCACGAATGCCAGGGCGATGATGATGTTGCGTCGCTTACGTCCTTGCGCTGGATCGTAGGGCTTGGCCTCGAACAGGGTCATGGCCAATACAGTGTACTCGGTGCAGCAGCAATTTGCGTGATGCCAGGAGGCAACCGGCGGTGCCAATCCTGACGAACGGCCCGGCCGTTAGGCGCTGCCGGCAACGTTTATGGGACGACCCTTGAAGGCGGCCTCCAGCGGTGCGCCCCTTCTGTGAACGGCGGAGTCGTCTGGAAGCTTACGCCATAGAGCATCGTCGGGGGATGGCTGACTCTACTGCTTGAGCGCCTGCAACTTCTGGCCGGCAATCTGGGCGATCGCCGTGCCGGGCGACTCCTTCTGCATCTGCTCGTAGATGTGTTTGGCTTCATCCGGTTGGGCCATGGTTTCGTAGAGCGAGGCTAAGGCAAGCTGCGCCGCGCTCTTGCCGACCGACACCGTGGGATGGTCGATCAGCTGCTTGTAGATATCGACCGCCTGCAGGTTGCGATGCGTGTCGTGGTAAACCGCGGCCAGCGCCATCTTCGCCAGGCTGCCAATATCGTGATATCGGCTGTCAGCGACTTCCTGGAGATCTTTCTCGGCCGTAGGGTTGTCGCCCAGATCGCGGGCCGTGACTCCGGCGAAGTAGCGCGCCATCGCGGCCGACTGCGTAAAGCGGTACTTATCCGCAATCCGGGTGAACTCCTTGTTCGCAATGGTGTCGCGCTCCTGGCTGGAACCGTAGCTGGGTACCTCCGGAGTCGCCGGCTGGCCCGGCGGGCGCACCGGATAGCTGTACTTCTGGATCGCCAGCGCCAGCTCCGCGCTGGCCTGCTGGTCACGATAAGTTATGTAGCCCCAGCCGCCGCCCAGCACTGCGAGGATCACCACGACCACTACGCCCGCAGCAATGAGTCCGGAGCGGTGTTCAACCGCCCAGGAGATGGTTTCGGCTGTGGAAGCCGCAAAAGCGTCCTGCTTCAGCTGATGTCGAGTGTAACTGCGCAATGGTGATCCTTCTTTGGTCTGTGACTTCCGCCAGTCAGGTGGGAATGGAGTAGTCTACCAGTCTGCCGATTTTCGGGTCAAACAGTCACGGGGCGCTGTCGCCGATCAGTTTGAATCAGTCAATTGTCGCCTCGGGAGGAGCGCGTTCAATTTGAGCTTTCGTGCAAGACTTTTCACACTCACTCGCGGCCGTCGAGTTGAACGTCAACGTGCGCAGCGTCACCAAATTCTCATTCGCGCGCTCATGAAAGTGATCACACGATTCAACACCTAAGAGAAGTTTGCGTGAGCCGCGAAAAATATTCTTTCGCATTGCACTCTCACCGCAGCAATCGAAAAAAAAATTTCGCGCGCTAACTTTCCGAAAATCAATTGCTCACGCGCGACCGCTGTAACATGACGCATAATTTCGCTGGCGCGAATTTTTTTTCGTGCTAGTATCCGTGGAGCCAATTTGAGTTTGTGTTGCACAAATGCGGTGCAATTCTCTCTGACGCCGCTAAGAAACAGGTTCGCGCGATGTTGATTTCCGGTAGGTTTGTACCGCACTTTTTCGAGCCGTACTCGGTCCCGTTTCCCAACTAACCGATTTTCTGCTGCAGGGCGCTTCGCCTCAGGACTGCCACTATGTCTTCATTTGATATTGCTTCCGCGAATCCATGGGTGCGGGTTTTGGACGCACTGCAGAAGAAGGTCAATCGCACTTCTTACGAGACCTGGTTCAAGCCGACACGCTTCGATCACGCACAGGGTCCCATCTTATTCGTCCGCGTTCCGAACTCGCAATTCTGCCACATAGGCGAGCGCTACGGCGATCTGATCAGCGAAGCCTTCGAGAAACTGGGCCTCGAATACCGCGACGTGGAGTTCATCACCCCCGAGGAGCCAAGTGGGGGCAACGGCAAAGCCACCGTCAGCCCCACAGCCCACGCTGAACTCTCGCATACTACGGACAAGCCCGTTTCCGGACCTGCCACCCAGCAACGTTTCGATTGGGATGGAGCGGCACAGTTGAACCCGAAATATACGTTCGACGACTTTGTCATCGGCGCCGGCAATCAGTTTGCCCACGCCGCGGCGCGGGCGGTGGCCGAGAAGCCTTCCAAAGCTTACAACCCGCTCTTCTTGTACGGCGGCGTCGGCATGGGCAAGACGCACCTGATGCAGGCCATCGGGCATGAGATCAAGGTGCGGCAGCCGGAAAAATCCATCTGCTATGTCTCCGGCGAGCGCTTCACCAACGACATGATTAACGCGCTGCGCTACAGCAAGATGGGCGGCTT
>JASHXK010000465.1 GCA_030043575.1 Terriglobales bacterium | reverse complement strand
CCGAGGGCTGCTTCCGTTCGCCTCTCCTGGCAAAGACCACACTGCACATCGGCTGGCGAATCTCCCGCTTGGCCAGCGCGGCGCGGTCGTGCTTATGTATGGAGTTGGTATCTTCTTTGGAGTTTTGGCCATTGCAGTCAATCGTGTTCCTTTGACGCAACATTGGCAATTGGAACCGATGTTGGTTTTGTCGATGCTGATGGGCATTATCGTACTGGAAAAGCTACCGTACGAACGACAGTTACCGTCGGCGGAGGAAGCACTTTGAAATTGGTAAGTTCGCTGTCAAATCGCAGGATTTGATCTGCTGATTGCCCTCACATATACTCGCGGGCGAGAATTACATCCGCGCAACAGAGCAACAAAGGGACAGCAGTAATCCTGGGATTGAGGTGAACTTGAGCCCCGATGTTGGAATTGTGGGAGGGTCGGCGGCCGGACTGTTTACAGCGCATTTGCTCAGCCGGGCCGGGAAACGTGTAAGGCTGTTGGAATGTGCAGAGGATCTTGAACCCAAACCTCGCACCTTGATCGTTACCGACTTCTTGAACGAGGTTCTGGGGGGAATTGGCAAGCCAGCCATCGTCAACCAGATCCGGCACTTCGAGCTGTTTACCGATGGACGCAAGGCCACAATTACCCTCCGTCGCCCTGACCTCGTCATCGAAAGGACGAAGCTGATTCGAGAACTGGCCGCGGCGGCGCAGAACAGCGGTGCGGAAGTGGTTCTGGGCCGACGTTTCGTGTCACTCGGTCAAAAGAAGGGTCGGCTGACGCTGAACGTGGAGCGGTGCCCCGACGGTTCGGCCGAGGAGCTGCACGTAGACACCGTGGTGGGCGCGGATGGCGCCCGCAGCCGGGTCGCCCAAGCTGCCGGATGGCCGGCTCAAAAGACCGTACCCCTGGTGCAAGCTACAGTGCGTCTGCCGCAAGACATGAATCCCGACACAACGCGAGTGTGGTTCATTCCTGACGACACGCCTTACTTCTACTGGCTGATACCCGACTCGCCCAACCGGGGCGTGGTTGGCCTGATCGGTGAAGACGGCCAACGGACGCGTCAGTCGCTGGATCGCTTTCTCGAGAAGCATGAGCTTGACCCACTGGAGTACCAGGCAGCCAGAATTCCGGTTTATTCAAAGTGGATCCCGGTTCAGCGCCGCCTTGGCAGTAGTGATGTTTACTTGGTGGGCGATGCAGCGGGACACGTAAAGGTCACAACCGTTGGCGGCATTGTTACCGGTTTTCGCGGAGCCCATGGCGTAGTCGAAGCAATCCTCAACGGCCGCCCAGGGCGCCGGCTCAATGCCCTCCGACGCGAGCTCGGCTTGCATTGGTTCATCCGCACCCTACTTTTCAACTTCACTCAGGCTCACTATTCGCACCTGGTGGACCTGCTTAGTGTGCGTGCCCGCCATGACCTGGAAATCTATACCCGCGATGAGCCGGCGCAAATGCTGTGGCGCCTTTGCCTGCATCAACCACGTTTCCTACTGGTCGCGCTGCGGGCGTTCTTGACTGGGGGTCCATCGCCGCGCGGTTTGGAAACTGAAAAGCTTGGATCGATATCTTCCTAGGGTGCGCGATCGTTGGTTGGCAAACTATGAATTGCCGGCCATCGCATCGCGGGCCGTGGCATCTCACCACTTCAAGTTGTTAGGCATCTGCAAAATCTACTGACTCGGAAGGAAAAGTCATGCTCACTTTGATCTTCCTTCTGCTGGCGTTTCTCCTTGTTACTACCTGGGTTGGCTTCTATGCCCTGGTGAAACAACAGGGACGCATCCTGTTGCGCCTGGATCAGCTGGAGCAGAAGGCGAAGGGCGAAGCACCCGCCACGACGAACGCGCCCGAGCCGGAAGGGCTTGAAGTCGGCAGCGAGTTTCCGCAATTTGAGCTGTCCGACGTTGCCGGGGAGATGGTGTCGCCAGCGAAACTCGAAGGCAAGAGAGTCTTGCTGGTGCATTGGAATTTCCAGTGCGGTTTCTGCGATCTGATTGCTTCTGAGCTGGCAACACTCGTCCCCAGCCTGGAACAAGCGAATGTCGCATTGGTGCTCCTGGCGTATGGGGATGCGCCCTCCAACCAGAAAGCGGCGACCGAGCACAAGCTTAATTGTCCCATTCTGCTGATGAACGATAGTCCGCCGGATCCGTTTGCGCGGCGGGGTACGCCGGTGGCGTACCTGCTTGACGAGAACGGTCGAACCGATGCTCCGTTTGCCAGCGGCGCCGATCAGGTGCTCTCCCTGGCGAAAGCAGTCGTCGACGAGCATGCGGCCCGGTCGCAGTCAGCGGCGCTGCAATCTGCGGCCCCACCCGCGGGCCAAAAGGCAACAATCACTCGCCGCCATCGAGTGAAGCTTCCAAGATTCCTTTTGCGCGGAGAAGTGGGCCTTGGGGATGTGGTGAAGGGAGTCACCTCCACGATTGGGATCAAGCCATGCGTGGGCTGCGAACGGCGGGCTGCGGTGCTCAACCGTTGGTTGAGTTTTTCCGGTGGTATGGGTGAAGCGTTAAAAGCCGGCATGAACGCTCCGCCGTTCGAACTTCCCGATCTCGACGGTCGCATCGTGTCGCTCGAGTCGTACCGCGGCCGGCGCGTGCTCATCGTCTTCACCGATCCACAGTGCGGCCCTTGTGATGAGCTCGCACCACAGCTGGTTCGCCTTCACCAGCAGCACGCCAACAATGGCTTGTCATTGATTATGGTTGGGCGCGGCGATTTGGAAGCGAACCGCCGGAAGGCGCAACAGCACCACTTCCCGTTTCCCATGGTCATACAGGCAAAATGGAAGGTTTCCCAGCAATATGGAACCTTCGCCACGCCGGCCGCTTTCCTGGTTGGAGAGGACGGCGTGTTGGTCAAAGATGTAGCAGTTGGGACTGACGTTATTCTAACGCTCGCCCATTTGGTGGACACTGAAGGAGGCCTGCAGTGAAAAAAGGCAACCGGAGTGAATTGAGCGCACGCTTCGATGACATGGCGAGGATTATTGCCAGCCCACTTCCGCGAAGAGATGCCCTGAGGTTATTGGGTGGAATTGCGGGCGGCGGACTTCTGGCGGCCTTAGGTTTCGGGCCGAGTTCGTTCCTAGAGGCCCAAAATGCAGGAGCCTGCCCCATCGCTCTGCAGTTTTACTGCGCGAATGTCAGTGGAGCGCACACCTGCTGCGTACTACATACGCAGCAATGCTGCACTGACACCGGGGCCTATT
>JASHXK010000464.1 GCA_030043575.1 Terriglobales bacterium | reverse complement strand
AAAAGTTACTGCAACTCGCGCGCTAGAAATCGGACTAGTCAATGCCCTCGCCGATGACCCCGTCTCAGCCGCGCTAGGGACCGCGCCCCATTGACGTCACCGCGAGACTCGCGTCCCTAACCAAGTAGCCATCCTGAGCGCAACGTCCGCTCGCTCTGCCGGTCCACGTTCTTTGCGGAACGGACGGACGCGCAGTCGAAGGATCTGCGGTTCGTGCGAATTGAATCAACCTTGCGCCAACTTTTTTCGAGACTCCGGGAATAAATCTTGCCTTTCTCCGTTCTCTTCCATGTGCGGGCGCTCGTGGTGGGTGCCCCAGGTCTCGCGTCTTTCGAGACCTGGGTACCGCCCTGGGGCACCTACGGGAGGAGCAACATGAACGACGGCATCGACCGCCGGGGGTTTCTGAAATGCATGGCCTGGGCCGGCAGCGGCCTGGTCTGGACCTTCGCCGGAGGCATTCCTGTCTCGCGCGCCTTCGGCCAGCCGCATCACGCTGACAAGCAGGCCGACTTTACGTTTGTCCAGATCAGCGACAGCCACATCGGCTTCAACAAGCCGGCCAATACCGACGTCACCGCGACCCTGCAGCTCGCGCTCGACAAGATTAACGCCAGCCCAACGGCGCCGGACTTCATCATTCACACCGGCGATCTCTCGCACACCTCGAAGCCTGCCGAATTCGACACCCTCGACCAGCTCCTGACCACCACCAAGCGCCAGGTCTTCTACGTCCCCGGCGAGCACGACACCTCGGTCGACGACGGCAAACTCTATCTCTCTCGTTATGGCAAAGACACTGCCGGCAATGGCTGGTATAGCTTCGATCACAAAGGCGTGCACTTCATCGGCCTCGTCAACGTCGTGCAGCTTGAGGGCATGGGCAAGCTCGGGGCGGCACAAATCGACTGGCTCAAGCAGGACCTCGGCAGCGTCAAATCCAGCACGCCTGTCGTGGTCTTCGCACATATCCCGCTCTGGGCGGTCTATCCCGCGTGGGGCTGGTCCACGTCCGACAGCGAGCAGGCGCTCGCCATGATGAAGCGCTTCGGCTCGCTCACCGTGCTCAACGGCCACATTCATCAGATCATGCAGAAGGTCGAGGGCAACGTGACGTTCCACACCGCGATGTCGACCGCCTTCCCGCAACCCGCGCCCGGCACCGCGCCCAATCCTGGACCGATGAAGGTTCCCGCCGACAAGCTGCGCGATGTCCTTGGCATCACCGACGTAAATTTCGTCGCGCGCGATCACCATCTCGCGACGGTCGATGCCTCGCTCTCCGGGGCGACGGTTGAAACCCACGAGGCGCCCGCATCATGAAGTCCGCAAGACTAGAACGCGTGGTGACTCGTGGGAGCGGGTGCCCCAGGTATGGTTCTTTTCCAGACCTCGGAGGGTACGCTGGGCGAATCGCCATCGCTCTTGGCGTGCTGACCGCCGCCATTATGGTCATGTCGACGATTCATCCCTGGGGCGATCTTCGTGCCGCCGCTCCCTCAACTGTCCTTTTGGATGGAACCGCTATTCCGCCAAATGTCCGCCAGGTACTCGAGGCGAAATGCGCCGACTGCCATTCCGAAAACACGCATTGGCCGGCCTACAGCCGCGTCGCGCCGGCGTCGTGGCTCATCGAGCGCGACGTCCACGACGCGCGCAGCCATCTCAATCTTTCGCAGTGGCAGCATTACAGCGCAGAAGATCAGGCGACCTTGCTGAACCGCATCGCCGCGGAAGTTCGCAGTGGCCAGATGCCGGTCAAGCGCTATCTCGTGCTGCATCCGCAGGCGCGCCTCTCAGCCGGCGAGCAGCAGCTGATCTACGACTGGGCGAAAGCCGAGCGCAAACAAATTCGTAAGCAACTCGCGGCACAACCGGCTACGCCTGCGACGAACGGGAGTACGACGCCATGAAGCGCACCGCACAATCCGAAGGCGTGCTTACGCTCGCACGAAGCGCTCCGACGATCCCTGAATCCAGCCCGAAGGGCGGCACAACCGTAGCCCAGGGCGTAAGCCCTGGGTACACCGCGAGATCTGGTCCGAGTCCCGTAGGGACGGCACATCTCCGCGTCGTGCGATCCCTCATCACCCTCGCAACGACCCTCGTGATTCTATGGATCCTTCTGTCGCCACTAACGACGCGTGCGGCTGCCGATGCTCCGCCCGATCCCACTCGCGGCAAGCAGCTTTTCGAGAAACGTTGCACCGGCTGCCATTCTCTCGACGCCGACAAGGAGGGCCCGCACCTGCGCGGTGTCTATGGACGCAAGGCTGGTACCGCACCAGGTTTCGGCTATTCCGACGCCTTGAAGGCCGCGAATTTTACCTGGAACGACGCTCTGCTGGAAAAGTGGCTAACCGACACCGAATCCGTCGTCCCCGACAACAACATGGACTTTCACGTCCCCAATCCCGACGAACGTGCAGACATCATCGGCTATCTCAAGGTATCCTCGGGCCATTAGCTTCTTCGACGTCGGGAAGGCACGCATGGATCCCGAGTTCTTCGAACTGCTGGCGATGCCGCTGTTCGACCAACTGTATAACTTCGCCCACTGGTTAACCGGCGAGCGCAGCGACGCCGAAGACCTGGTGCAGGAGACCTATGCCAAGGCGCTGAAGAACTTCAAGTCGTTCCAGGAAGGCACCAACCTGCGTGCGTGGATGTACAAGATTCTGCGTAACTCGTTTCTCTCCTCGCGCACCGGTTTGGCAGCGCAGAAAACGGACGCCCTCGATGACGAAACCGAAATAGCCGCCAACACAGGCACGCCGGAATCGCTGCTCC